>JBGSLI010000069.1:0-5733 GCA_041740775.1 Alteraurantiacibacter sp.
GATAGGCGGCAAGATGATCCGCATTGGTCATTGCCCCGCCATGCCGCGCGATCGGGCGCAAGGCAATCGGCACCGGCAGCGCGCGACGAAACGCGACAATTTGCGACTTGCCCCGCGCAGCCCTCTTGCGGATAGAGCGGATATTGCTATCGCCTGTTGCAAATGATTTGCAACAGCAATTGAGGGATTAATACATGCGCAAATGGCACCGCTGGATCAGCCTGTTCTTCGCCGTGGTGATGATCTGGGTCGCGATCACCGGACTGCTGCATTATGCCGTGGTGTGGTGGCCTGCGGGCGATCCGGGTGCCGCCGCCATCGCCGCTACCCAGTCGCCGCCAGGCTTTGTCTGCCCCGAAGGCTGGCGCTGCAATCCGCCGCGACCCGACACGGGCAGTCCGCTGGCGCCATATCTCGGCCTGTTCCACCATCTCCACGCGGGCAGCGAAGGCGGCATCTGGGGCGAGATCATCGTGATGCTTTCGGGCCTGGCGCTGGTGTTCTTCACCGTTTCGGGAATGTGGATGTATTTCCGCATGTGGTCGAACCGCAAGACGAAGGGCCTGAAAGGCGGGTTTTTCTGGAAATAGCGCGGGATGGCCGATGGCGCGCGGGTAAGGATATCCTAACCATTCGCGCGCTATATTCTTGCGCATGGCAGGACGAGGCAGACGGCGTTTTCTGACGCATCACGGATATGGCGAGATCAAGGTCTCGCGCTATTTCGTGCTGTATGTCGTGCAGGTGGCCTGGTTTACGCTGGGCATCTTTCTCTATTCGGGCGCCTATTGGCCATCCACCTGCCAGCCGGAAAACCTGCTGGAGATCTACGGCTGTTCCACCCGCCTGCCGATGGACGGCGGCGGCTGGCGCGAGGCGGCGCTGCTGACCTGGCTGTGGGCCACCCCGCTGCTGATCGCGCTGGAGATTTCGCGCCGCTTCAACAAGGACGAGATCTAGCGCTCCTCTCGCCGTCGGCGCTTTGCGCCCGCGCAACCCCCTTCGCCCTGATGATCCTCGCCGGCAAATGCAAAGCCGTGCTTCTGCACGCCGGTATGCTGCGATGGGTCCATCGTCAGCGCCCTGGCAAGGCGCGCTGCGGGCTGCTGCTGGCGGGCGGGCAATTGGTGGTGCGTATCGGGGATCATGGCCTGAACTCCTGCGGGATATTGCGAACTCCATTTGATCAACCCGCCTGCCCGCCGCCGCGTTCCCGCAGCCCCCCGCGCGCGGCAAACCATCCACCGCTTATCCCCCGCCTAAACTGCGCGCTTGCTATCGAATCGGAGGTGTGATTCCCTATATAGGTTGTTCGCACCTGCTGCCGGAGATACCAGATGTCGTTGCTCGAAGCCCGCAAGACCTACAAGCCCTTCGAATATCCCTGGGCTTACGAGTTCTGGAAACGGCAGCAGCAGGTCCACTGGATGCCCGAAGAAGTGCCGCTGGGCGAAGATTGCCGCGACTGGGCGCAGAACATCACCGAACATGAACGCAATCTGCTCACGCAGATCTTCCGCTTCTTCACCCAGGCCGATATCGAGGTGCAGGATTGCTACCACGAAAAATACGGCCGGGTGTTCAAGCCGACCGAGGTGAAGATGATGCTCGCCGCCTTCTCCAACATGGAGACGGTGCATATCGCCGCCTATTCGCATTTGCTCGACACCATCGGCATGCCCGAAAGCGAATACGGCATGTTCCTCGAATATCAGGAAATGCGCGACAAGCACGATTACCTGCAACAGTTCGGGGTCGATTCGGACGAGGATATCGCCCGCACGCTGGCGATGTTCGGCGGATTTACCGAAGGGCTGCAATTGTTCGCCAGCTTTGCCATGCTGATGAACTTCCCGCGCTTCAACAAGATGAAGGGCATGGGGCAGATCGTCACCTGGTCGATCCGCGATGAAAGCCTGCATTGCGAAGGCATCACCCGCCTGTTCCACGCCTTCTGCGCCGAGCGCGATTGCCTCACCAAATCGGTGAAGGAAGATATCATGGACATGTGCCAGAAAACGGTGCGGCTGGAAGATGCCTTCATCGATCTGGCGTTCGAACAGGGGCCGGTGCCGGGGATGACGGCGAAGGAAATCAAACGCTACATCCGCTACATCGCCGATTGGCGGCTCAGCCAGCTTGGCCTGCCGAGCATCTACATGGTGGAAGACCACCCCCTGCCCTGGCTCGCGCCGCTGCTGAACGGAGTGGAACACGCCAACTTCTTCGAAACCCGCGCCACAGAATATTCCAAGGCCGCAACGCGCGGCAACTGGAACGATGTCTGGTCCAGCTTCGACTCGCGCCAGAAGGCGAAAGCCGTGGCCGCGAACGAGGTGGAGGACGAGGGGCCGGATATGTTTGGCGAGCGGTCGGGTGGTGCGGGGAGTGGGAGCGTGGCGGCGGAGTGATGGCTCGAAAATGGCGGTGATCGGTTGACACTGTTGCCGGATGAATTAAGATCTTGTTTTGTTCCGCAGACGGAGAATGTAATGCTCGACCCGAATGGACACAGTTCTGCAGGAATGTCGCTGCTTTCGAAGGCGGGCAGCAAGCAGTTCGGGACCATTTTGGCCGATCCGCCTTGGCAGTTTCAAAATCGGACGGGCAAGGTTGCGCCTGAACACAAACGGCTAAATCGCTACGGCACAATGCAGCTTGATGAAATCTGCGCGCTCCCGGTGGTGGATATCGCTGCCGATCCGGCGCATCTTTACCTTTGGGTGCCCAATGCCCTTCTGCCGGAAGGCATGAAAGTGATGGAGGCTTGGGGTTTCCGATACATCTCCAACATCGTCTGGCACAAAATCCGCAAGGACGGCGGTTCCGACGGACGCGGTGTAGGTTTCTACTTCCGCAACGTAACCGAATTGCTGCTATTCGGAGTGCGCGGCAAGAACGCCCGGACACTCGATCCCGGTCGCAGTCAGGTCAACATGATCCAAAGCCGCAAGCGTGAACACAGCCGCAAGCCGGATGAGCAGTACAAGCTTATAGAGGATTGCAGTTGGGGGCCGCGTATCGAGCTTTTCAGTCGCGGAAAGCGCAAGGGTTGGACGGTTTGGGGCAATCAGGCGGACGAGAGTTATGCGCCTGATTGGGCCACTTATGGATATAACAGCGTATTGGAAATTGCAGCAGAGTGACCACCGATCATCTTGTCCCTCCAGACATAGCGGAACTCTACGAAGTCCACGAATGGCGAAACGCGGTTGGTGTTCTCCAAACCGCTTGCCCACAAGAATGGAATGACATCCAAAATGCTCTTCGGATTTTTCGGCTGCATGAAACGGAAGTCCAGACCGCCGGAGGAAGCCGCTCGGCAATCGTTGCTCGGCTTGAACAACCTTTGAAGGATGCCGGTTGGATCGAAAGGCAGTTTCAAACAGCAATTGTGGTCGATGGCGAACAACGCGATTCGCCGACCCATAGTGTTGACTGTTTCAAGGAGCGAGTGGCACTCGAAGTGGAGTGGAATAACAAGGATCCATTCTATGATCGTGACCTTAACAATTTTCGGCTTCTTTTCGATCTCCAGGTAATTGATGTCGGCGTGATTATCACTCGATGCTCTGAGTTACAGATCATTTTCAATGAACTTGGGCGCGGAGCAAGCTTCGGAAATTCAACGACACATATGGGTAAGCTTCTGCCACGACTACGCGGAGGCTCCGGGGGCGGGTGTCCAATCGTAGTGTTTGGCATTTCGGAGCGCCTTTATGTGCCGAACGCCCAGAGCCATGCTTAGTGTTATGACGCTCTTTAGCCGGTACGAGTCCTCGTAATCCCACCTATACCCCCCATAAACCACTCCGCGATACCCTCGCCCGATGCGAAGCTATCGCCCCTCCCGCGCCCGGCCCCTGACCATCAGGGACATCGCCGCCTATGCCGCGCTCGCCTTCGCCGGGACGTGGGTGGCCACCGACAAGGTCGAGCTGGCCATGCTGAGCCCCGCCGAGCGCGCCGCGATCTTCTAGCCCTCTCCCTGGAGGGAGAGGGTTGGGTGAGGGTGGCGCAGACTATCGGGTGTGCGGATCACCCGCCCCCGGCCCCTCCCTGAGGGAGGGGAGTTTCAGATCAAATTCCCCGACACAAGCCGCAACTTGGCGCAGAATCCGCGCGCTGGGCAAGGCACCGATCCATGCGGGCGAGCCGGGATATCGCAGCACCATGGATGGGGACGCCGACGGGATTGCCTGCGAACCCCATCCCTGACCCCAATCCTTGGCCCCCAATCCTTGACCCCCGATACTTGACCCAAAGCAAAGCCCGCGCCTCCGCCAACGGCTAGGCTCTGTTCCAAGCCCAACCCGAAGGAGTCCAGATGTCCCAGCATACCCCGAACGCGCTGACCGAAATCTTCAAGCGCGACCGCGATCTGCTCACCGCGCTAAAGGCGGATAACGCCCATTTCGCGCGGCTCGCGGCGGAATATCACACGGTCAACCGCGAACTGCACCGGATCGAAGCCGAAACCGAAGCGGCGAGCGACGGGCATACCGAGACCCTCAAGAAGCAGCGCCTCCATCTGCTCGACGAGATCACCGCAATCGTGAACGCGGCGCGGGCCGGATAGCGCAACAATCGCGATTGACCGCGCGCGCGCTTTGCCGCACAGCCTGCATCGTCTGGTGGACGCGCAAGCATCCGGCAGTCGCGCGGGAGAGCTTGCCCGCCCCTGATCGGGGATGGGCGGGCACCGAAGGAGCAACCGCCCCGGAAACTCTCAGGTACAAGGGACCGCGCGGCTGGAACAGGCACTCTGGAAAGCGTGGCCGCGCCTTGCTGCCACCACCGAAGGAGTAAGGCGGCGCCGGTCCAACGGCCCGCCGGAATCTCTCAGGTTTCCCGACAGAGGGGGCATGGTCAAAGCGCCCGATTGCCGGGCACTGCCGTGCCGTGTCGGACCCTTGAATGAGCGATCCTGTTACCGATCCCGAAACCGAAAGCCTGCCGCTGGAAAAGCTGCCGCTCGATAGCTGGCACCGTCAGCACGGCGCGCGGATGGTGCCGTTTGCGGGCTATGACATGCCGATCCAGTATGCCAGGGAATCCGGGGGCGGCATCGTGGCCGAGCATGAATGGACGCGGCAGAACGCCAGCCTGTTCGATGTCAGCCACATGGGCCAATTGCTGATCTCAGGGGAAAACGCCGATGCCGCGCTGGAAACGCTGCTGCCGATCGATCTCTCGACGCTGAAGCTGGGCATGCAGCGCTATTCGCTGCTGCTGGATGAGCACGGCGGGATACTCGACGACCTGATGGTTTCGCGCTGGCCGAATGCGCTTTATCTTGTGGTCAACGGGGCGACCAAGTGGGACGATATCGCCCATCTGCGCGAGCATCTGCCCGATGACGTGACGCTCAATCACCTCGATGAAAGCGCGCTGCTGGCGCTGCAAGGGCCTGCCGCCTTTGCCGCGCTCGAACCGCTGGTGACGGGACAATATCCGCTCTCGGCGCTGACCTTCATGCACTTTGGGGTGTTCGAACTTGCGGGCACTTCGGTGACGATCAGCCGCGCAGGCTATACCGGCGAGGACGGGTTCGAGATTTCGCTCCCTGCAAGCGCGGCCGAAGCGGTGGCAGAGCTGCTTTGTGGACAAGGCGAAGTGCGCCCCGCCGGCCTCGGCGCGCGCGATTCGCTGCGACTGGAAGCGGGGCTGCCGCTGTATGGGCATGATCTGACGACTGGCACCGATCCGGTCAGCGCCGGGCTGGCCTTCGCG
>JBGSLI010000070.1:0-4830 GCA_041740775.1 Alteraurantiacibacter sp.
GCGGTCGCCGCCGCGCTCGCCTACCGCGCGCAGGCACCGGTGCTGGACGGGCTGATGAAGGAACTGGGGCTGGATGGCTCCTCGCTCGGCAAATTGGTGGAAGGCGCGGCGCTGAGCCATTCCGCAGTCATGCCTTCGCTGGCGGACGTCGAGGAAACGCCGAGCCTGTTCTCGCCCGAGAAGCCAAGCAGCCGGGCGAAGAAGGTTGACGACGCAGACGAAGCGGAAGCCGCCGAATAGACTTGGCGATGGGATCGGAAAGGGGGCGCCGGATCATCCCGGCGCCCCCTTTTTTGCTTACATCTCGACTCAGGCAGAACGCATTGCATCGATCTCGTCGATCTGGCGCTGAAGCTTCCGTGCGCCCCACTTGTTGAGCGCGTAGATTACCGCAAATACTCCCACCACGAAGCCCATCGACATCAGTGCGTCCGCAGGGGGCATCTCCCACTGGTTCCATGGCGAGGAGAGGATCGGCGCCGCCATCACTACGGCCATGCCCGGGATCAACGGCAGCAGGTACCAGGTGAACACGCTGTCGATTGCGTCACGCTGGCGCACCAGTTCGCGGCGCTGGTAATCGAGCACCGAGAATTGCCCGGCGTGCTCCATAGGGCTGAGTGGGCTGGCCCGCCTGTGCAACTGCCACAGCACCACGCCCGTCCCGCCGATCATCAGCGCGGAACCGATGCGCAGGCCGGGCAGCGGAACAAGCAGCGCTATGGCAAGGAAGGCCACGATCACGATGGCCCCGGCCATATACTCAATCCAGTTGCGCCGCTCGATCTTGCGGCGGAACCGGTCCGCACGGGCGCGCAACTCCTCCAGCGGGGGGAGGGGAGCGACATGGGCGCGGGACTGCCAGCTTTCACGGGCGAATTCGTCGGGTGTCATGTGTCGATCTCCTTTGCTTGGAAGGCCTCGGCCAGCAGGACCTTGAGGCGGTGGATGCGGGTGGCGACCGCGCCTGCCGAGAGGCCGGTCACTTCGCCGATTTCCTCGGCGGTCAGTTCTTCGAGGTAAAGCAGCATCACCTGCCGGTCGGCGGGCTTCAGCCGGTGGATCGTGGCGAGCAGGCGACTGGCGAGCTGGCTTTCGCTCGCTTCACGCTCGATATCGTGCGGGGCGGCGAGCTGGTCGATTTCCTCAAGCCCGCAACAGGCGGATGGCGGGCGATTGCGCCGCGCGGCCTGGATATGGCTTACCGCCACATTGTGGGCGATCCGGTAAACCCAGCTACGCACCGAGCACTGGCCCTCGAAATAGGCGAAGCTGCGCCAGAGCGCGGCGTGGATATCCTGCACCAGATCGCGCGCCAGATCGGCATCCGCCTCATAGCCGCGCGCCAGCCGTTCTATGGCGGCGGCGTAGACCCGGGCCGCTTCGCGATAGCGCGCGTTCTGCGTTGTTGCGGTCGGTTCCAAGCTGTTTTCCCCTCGTGCCATGCAAGGGTAGTCGGTGCGGCGAGGGAAGTCTTACAATCGCCCGCAAATTTTTTCAGTCGTCAGGGTAGCCGATGGCCAGCACTTCCCATTCCTTGGTCCCGCCCGGCAACTGCACTATCCGCAGATCGCCCACGCTCGCCCCGCGCAGCGCCCGCGCAATCGGGCTGGACCAGCCGACCAGCCCTGCGCCCGCATCCTGTTCCTTGTCGCCGACAATGGTGAGCACCCGCTCCGCGTCGTCCTCATCGGCAATCGTCACCGTGGCGCCGAAGAACACCCGGCTCTTGTCCGGCTGACGGCGCGGATCGACCACCTGCGCGTGTTTCATCACCTTGGCGAGAAAGGACAGTTCGCGGTCGATCTCGCGCATCCGCTTGCGCCCGTAAAGGTAATCGCCGTTCTCGCTGCGATCGCCATTGCCCGCCGCCCAGCTGACGATCTCGACAATCGCGGGCCGTTCGGTGCCCAGCAGATGATCGTAACGCGCCTTCAGCGCCGAGAGGCCCGCAGGCGTGATGGGGCTGGTGGCAGAGGTCAAACAGGCAGGCTTTCAGTAATTGAGCGGCGCGACAATGGTGCGGCGATACAGGTGCCAGGTGGCGTGGCCCAGCACCGGCAGCGTTACCAGCAGGCCGAGGAATGCCGGCAGCAGCGATACCAGCAGCGTGACCGCGATCAGCAGCGCCCACGCCAGCGCCACCATCCGATTGGCACGCAGCATGGCCAGGCTGGCGATGATCGCGGTGATGAAATCGACATCGCGATCGACCAGCATCGGCAGGCTGATAACGGTAATGGCGTAGAAGAACAACGCCACCAGCGCGCCCACCACGCCGCCCACCGCCAGCATGGCGAGACCTGCGGGCGTAGCCAGCGCCTTCAGCGGTTCCCCGCCGAAACCCGATCCGGCCATGAAGATGGCAAAAATGCCGTGCGCCAGAATGATCCAGAAGCCGAAGGCGACAAACAGAATGCCACCCATCATCAGCAATTGTTCGTCCCCGCGACCGCGCAGCGCGCCTAGCACCGCGCCCCATTGCGAAGGCAGGCCCGCCTCGCGCCGTCGGCTGACTTCATACAGGCCCACGGCGCTGAACGGGGCCAGGATCGGGAAACCCGCCACCGCTGCCCACCACAGCAGGTCGCCGCTTCCCGACAGCGCGAAGTAGAGGCCCAGCCCGAAGGCGACATAGATCGAGGCGAAGAACAGGCCGAATACGGGTTGCGCGCGGAAATCGCGCCATCCCGCAGCCAGCGCCGCGCGCAGATCGGCAAAACTCAGATCATCGGCAACCGAAACCGAGGCCGGGCTTGCAATTGTCTGCATGATGGCGCTCCTCTCTTCCGGCGGGCGGAAAGAGGATGCTACAAACCGGGCCGGGCTTCAAGCGCCCTGCTCTCGGCCTGATGGAAGAGCCTAGTCTTCGGGTCCGCCGCGCGCCGCGCTGGCGGCATTATCGGCATCGATCTGCGCAACCATATAGGGGATCGGGTTCACCGGCTCATCCGAAACGCGCACTTCGTAATGCAGGTGCGGGCCGGTGGATCGGCCGGTGGAACCGACATAACCGATCAGATCGCCCGCGCGCACCTGCGATCCTGAATCGACGGTGTAGCTGGAAAGGTGGGCATAGCGCGTTTCCATTCCCGCCTCATGGCCGATCTGCACGTAATTGCCGTAAGTGCTGTACCATTGCGCCATTTCCACGATGCCATCGGCGGTGGCAAAAACGGGCGTGCCATGCGGAGCGGCAAGATCCACCCCATTGTGGCGCGCGCGGCGGCGCAGGATCGGGTGATCGCGCATGCCGAAACCGCTGGTGAGCGTTACCCCGTCCACCGGCATCCGCGATGGCACCGAAATGCCGGAACGCGGAACCGGCCGGATTTCCCCGGTGGCGGTAATTTGGGCACCGTTTTCGAGGCTTTCCCAGCTGGCGAACAATTCGCTGAATTCGGTATCGACTGCGCCGGTTGAAACGGTAACGGCATTGGTGCCAGCCGCCGGAACGGCTTCGTCGGCCATCGCCGGGCTGGCGGCAAACATTGTGGCCGTGGCCAGAAGGCTGGTGATCTTGACGAGCATACGATCCCTTTTTTCTTCGTTGTCAGGCGCCGGTACGCCCTCGTCAGATCCCCGCAAACCGCCGTTCGGCACATACGGGAATATAAATTTACGAACCGACCGGAACCCCCCCGCCGTCTCGTGAATTGTGGGGTATGCGGTAAAAAGTTAACTAGGCAACACCAGCGCAAAGATCGCGCGACGGACCGCCTGCAAGACGCGCCGAGTCGTTGAATCGCGCCTTTGCCGCCCTGCGAAAGTGGCGTTTCGCCAGCATTTTCCATCGCGACTGCACAATCTTGCTTTGCCGAGCGTTCCCGGCACCGAAATGGGTTGATCCCCTGCGGGAACGGTGAATTTCCACGTCAATAGCGGGATGGTTCTTTTCCCAACCGATTCGCGCCCTCAAAGCCTGGCGGCGGCTTCCAGCACCGCTTCGGCGTGGCCCTTCACCTTCACCTTGCGCCAAACCTGCGCGATCCGCCCTTCGGCATCGATCAGAAAAGTGGTGCGTTCCATGCCCATATATGTGCGGCCGTACATGCTCTTTTCCACCCAGATGCCCAGCGCATCGGCGATGCCATCGGTTTCCCCATCGGATGCCAGCGGAGCGGAAAGGCCGTGTTTGGCGATGAATTTTGCGTGCTTTTGCGGCGGATCCTTGCTCACGCCCAGCAACGCCACGCCCGCCGCTTCGAATTGGCCCTGAAGGGCAGAAAAATCCCTGTTTTCGGTGGTGCAGCCAGGGGTATCATCCTTGGGATAGAAGAACATCACCAGCGGTTTGCCCCGAAAATCGGATGGCTTCACCCTGCCGCCTTCGGTTGTCTCCATCGCCACATCGGGCATCATGTCGCCGGCATCGGGCCTTGTGCTCATCACTCCACCTCCAGTATCTCGCCAAAATGCGCCTGCCATTGCGCAGCGATAGCTTGCCGCGCTTCCAGCATTGATTGCAACAGGTCCGAATAGGCAGGGTGCCCGCAGGCCTGCGCCAGCACCGGCCTGGCCGCTTCGGAAGGCTCGCTGCCATCGGGCGCGAACAATCGCTCGGCCACCAGAAATCGTGTGAGCGCGAGGTGGTTGCTGACATAATCAGGCGGCAGAAGCCCGGCATCGGTCAGCCCGGCAATGGCTTTTTCCAGCGCCGGAACCAGCGCAATCCCTTCGCGCAATTGCAGGTAATGGACGAGAAATTCCGAATCCATCAACCCGCCGCGCAGCAGCTTCACATCGAGCGGCCCCTGCGGCGGCTTGGCGGCGAGCACTTCAGCGCGCATCGCCAGCACATCGGCGCGCAGTTTTGCCGGATCGCGCGGG
>JBGSLI010000071.1:0-2270 GCA_041740775.1 Alteraurantiacibacter sp.
GGCGGCGGCGGTTGCCTCTTCCTCGCCTGAAAGTACGCGCGGCTGAAGCCCCAGCGCGCGCACCTTGTCGATGAACTGCGGCCCATTGCCCGCATCGCGCGCGGCGGCGGTGGCGACGGTGGCGATGTCGGCAATGCCCAGTTCCTGCAGGATCGCGGCAAAGCGGGTAAGCGCGGTAAGCGCAAGCTGTTCCGCCTCTGCCGGGATCATCCCGCTGGTGGCAAGATCGCGGCCCAGTTGCGCGGTCACCTTTTCGTTCAGCCACACATTGGGCGCGCGGCGCGGGCCCGAATAGACCACCAGCCGCACGGTATTGGAACCGATATCGATCACCGCCCGGTCGGGCACTTCGATCTTCAGCACGCCGCGTTTCGACCCCGCTGGGATCACCGGCGTGGCTTGCGCAGCGTGAGCTTGGGGACGTGGCTGCGTTCCAAAGCTTCGCCGCGCCCGCTCAGGGATGGATTGGTCATGAAATATTCGTGGCAGTTGAAGCCGCGCCGCTCAAGGGCCGCGTCACCGTCGACCCGGTGATAATCCCCCGTCTCGCCATCGAGCAGCCAGCTTTGCTGCACGTCGATCAGATTGGCGAGCAGGACCTGATCGAGCACCTGATCGTGCACCGTGGTATTGGTAATTGGCACCAGCGCCTCCACCCTCCGGTGCAGGTTGCGTTCCATCAGATCGGCGCTGGAGATATACAGTTTGGCCTTGTCGCTCGGCATCGGTTCGCCATTGCCGAAGGCATAGATGCGGCTGTGTTCGAGAAAGCGGCCGATAATCGATTTGACCGTGATATTGTCCGACAGGCCGGGCACGCCGGGGCGCAGGCAGCAGATGCCGCGCACCACCAGCATGATGCCCACCCCTGCCTGGCTGGCTTCGTAAAGTTTGTCGATAATGCCCTTGTCGGTTATCGAATTCATCTTCGCCCAGATGGTGGCGGGGCGGCCCTCGCGGGCCAGCGCGATCTCGTGGTCGATATCGGCAATGATCCGCTCGCATAGCGTGAGCGGGCTGATCGCCAGACGTTCCATCCCCTGCGGCTCGACATAGCCGGTGACAAAATTGAACAGTTTTCCGGCATCGCGGGCCAGCGCCGGATCGGCGGTGAAATAGGATAGATCGGTATATATCCGGGCAGTGACCGGATGATAATTGCCGGTGCCGAAATGGCAGTAGGTGCGAAACGCCCCGTCCTCCGCGCGCACCACCATGCTGATCTTGGCGTGAGTCTTCATATCGATGAAGCCGTAGATCACCTGCACGCCCGCGCGTTCCAGTTCGGCCGCCCATTTGAGGTTCTGTTCTTCGTCAAACCGTGCCTTCAGTTCCACCACCGCGGTGACCGATTTGCCCGCCTCGGCCGCTTCGATCAGCGCGTTGATGACGGTGGGCTGGTTGCCCGCGCGATAGAGCGCCTGCTTGATCGAGACGACCTGCGGGTCGGCGGCGGCCTGGCGCAGGAAATCCACCACCACTTCGAAACTTTCATAAGGGTGGTGGATGATGATGTCCTTGGCCGAAATGGCCGCAAAGCAATCGCCATCATGTTCCAGCACCCGTTCGGGGTAGCGCGGGCTGTAGGGCACGAAATGCAGATCGGCGCGGTCTTCCTCCACCACTTCGGCCAGCCCGGCGATTCCCAGCATGCCATCGGTGGTGGAAACGAAGGCCTGGCCCAGCCCCAGCTTGTCGCGCAGCAATTCTTCGGCCTGCGGATCGAAGCTTTCGTCTATTTCGAGCATAATCACCTGGCCGCGCCGCCGCCGCTGGATGGCGCTGCGGAACAGGCGGACGAGATCCTCGGCCTCTTCCTCGATTTCGATGTCACTGTCGCGCAGCACGCGGAACACGCCATCGCCGTGGATGATGAAGCCGGGAAATATCAGCCCGGCATAGCGGCACACCAGCCGTTCGATGGCGACATAGATGGCTTCCCCGCCGGTGGCTTCGGAAGGAATGCGGATGAAACGCGGCAGGGCGCTGGGGATCAGCACCATTTCCACCAGCCGGCTGCCATCGCCGATCCTGGTAAGATTGAATAGCGCACCAACCCCCTTGTTGGCGACAAAGGGGAAGGGATGCGCCGGATCAAGCGCCTGCGGAGTGATGACAGGCATGATGTGATCGACGAAATATTGCCGCAGCCAGCGTTCCGCCGCATCGCCGATGCGGTCTTCCCCGGCGATATGGATGCCTTCTGCGGCCAGCAGCGGGCGCAGCGCGGCGAGCGCGCATTGCTGCTTGGCCTCCAGTTCGCGCACGCG
>JBGSLI010000072.1:0-2850 GCA_041740775.1 Alteraurantiacibacter sp.
TCAATGCGCGGTTGGCACCTCTGAGGTTGCCGGACCTGTCCCCGAAGCGGGGTTGGCTGGCTGACTCGCCAGATCGTCCGCTTCGGTCCATTCGATCGCCACCAACGGCTCGGTCAGCGCGCGGGCCAGCACCTCGTCAACATGGGACACCGGCACGATTTCCAACCCCGCCTTGGCATTCGCCGGGATTTCGGCGAGGTCCTTGACGTTCTCCTCAGGGATGAGGACCGTCTTGATGCCGCCGCGTAAGGCAGCGAGCAGCTTCTCCTTGAGGCCGCCAATCGGCAGCACCCGCCCACGCAAAGTGACCTCACCGGTCATCGCGACATCGGGGCGCACTGGGATCCCGGTCAGGGTCGAGACGATCGAGGTCACCATCCCCACGCCCGCGCTCGGCCCGTCCTTGGGCACCGCGCCTTCGGGAAGGTGGATATGCACGTTCTTGCGCTGGAAGATCGACGGTTTGATGCCATAGGCGGGTGCGCGCGCCTTGACGAAGCTGAAGGCGGCGGCGACGCTTTCGTTCATCACTTCGCCCAGCTTGCCGGTGGTTTTTACTTCGCCCTTGCCCGGCGTGGTGACGCTTTCGATGGTGAGCAATTCGCCGCCCACCGATGTCCACGCCAGACCGGTCACCGCGCCGACCTGCGCTTCGTCTTCCGAAACCCCGTGCTTGAACTTGCGCACCCCGGCAAAATCGCCCAGGTTTTCGGGCGTTACGGTAACGCTTTCGACTTCCTTTTCGAGGATCTTGCGCAAGGATTTGCGCGCCAGCCGGGCGATTTCGCGTTCCAGCGTGCGCACGCCCGCCTCGCGGGTGTAATATCTGATCAGATCGCGCAAGGCACCCTCGGTCAGGGTGAATTCGCCTTCCTTCAGCCCGTGTTCCTCCACCTGTTTGGCGATCAGATGGCGCTGGGCGATTTCCACCTTCTCGTCCTCGGTATAGCCTTCGAGCCGGATGATCTCCATCCGGTCGAGCAGCGGCTGCGGCAGGTTGAGGCTGTTGGCAGTGGTGACGAACATGATGTCCGACAGATCGATATCCAGTTCCAGATAGTGATCCTGGAACTTGCTGTTCTGTTCCGGATCGAGCACTTCGAGCAGCGCGCTGGCCGGATCGCCTCGGAAATCCTGCCCCAGCTTGTCGATCTCATCGAGCAGGAACAGCGGATTGCTGGTCCCAGCCTTCTTGAGATTGGAAACGATCTTGCCCGGCAGGCTGCCGATATAGGTGCGGCGGTGGCCCCTGATCTCGGCCTCGTCGCGCACGCCGCCCAGCGATTGCCGGATAAATTCGCGGCCCGTTGCGCGGGCGATCGATTTGCCCAGGCTGGTCTTGCCCACGCCCGGCGGGCCGACAAGGCACAGGATCGGCCCCTTCAATTTGTTGGTGCGCGCCTGCACCGCCAGATATTCGATAATCCGGTCCTTGACCTTTTCCAGCGCATAGTGATCGGCGTCGAGCACTTCCTGCGCCTTGGCGATGTCCTTCTTGATCTTGCTCTTCTTGCCCCACGGCAGGCCGAGCAGCACGTCGAGGTAATTGCGGATCACCGTCGCCTCGGCGCTCATCGGCTGCATCGAGCGCAGCTTCTTCAGCTCGCTTTCGGCCTTGGTGCGGGCTTCCTTCGAAAGTTTGGTCGTGGCGATCTTTTTCGCCAGTTCGGCCAGTTCGTCGCCGTCCTCGCCGTCACCGCCCAGTTCGCTCTGGATCGCCTTCAGCTGCTCGTTGAGGTAATATTCGCGCTGGGTCTTTTCCATCTGGCGCTTCACCCGGCCGCGGATCTTGCGTTCGACCTGCTGCACCGAAAGTTCGCTCTCCATTACGGAAAAGACCATTTCCAGCCGCTTCACCGCATCGCTGGTGGCCAGCAATTGCTGCTTGATATCGACCTTGGCCGAAAGCGCGGCGGCGATGGCATCGGCGAGCTGTCCGGCATCTTCGATATCGGCCAGTTCGGTCTCGATATCTTCGGGCAGCTTCTTGTTCATCCGGGCATATTCGCCGAACTGTTCGAGCGCGCTGCGCATCATCGCCTCGACTTCATTGCCCGCAGCGCTCGTCTCGTCGAGCGCGGCGGTCTGCGCGAGGTAGAAGGTGCCGTCGATCCGCATGTCGGTAAGCCTGGCGCGCGCCTGCCCCTCCACCAGCACGCGCACGGTGCCATCGGGCAGTTTGAGCATCTGCTGCACCTGCGCCACGGTGCCGATGTCATACAATTCCTCGCGCTGCGGATCGTCGGTGCCGGGATCGCGCTGGGCGACGAGGAAAATATCGCGCCCGGCCTCCATCGCCGCTTCGAGCGCCGCCACCGATTTGTCGCGCCCGACAAACAGCGGCACGACCATGCCGGGAAACACGACAATGTCGCGCAGGGGGAGGAGGGGATAGGCGTTCATAGGTTCTTCCGTGGCTGCTGCCGCTGGGGCTTGGCCCGGAATATGGGGGCACGCGCGGCGCGGTGCAACGGGGGACGGGTGGGGAGGTGTGGATGGGGGTGCGGGCAAGCGCGGCTTGCCCTTGCCTGCCAGCGGTTTGCGGGGCAGGAACGCGAAATGCAGAACGAACTCTATTACGGCGACAATCTCGACGTGCTCCGCCGCAAGATCGGCAGCGAGAGCGTGGACCTGTGCTACATCGATCCGCCGTTCAATTCGAAGCGCAATTACTTCCAGATCTACAACAATCAGGGCAGCGAGGATCGGGCGCAGGCGCAGGCCTTTGTCGATACGTGGAACTGGGGGGATGAGGCGGCAGACGGGCTGGACTACATCCTCGATCTGGACCGGCTCGCCCCCAAGGCGGGCGAAACGCGCTGGACCGAGCAGACGGTGGAACTGATCCGG
>JBGSLI010000073.1:0-2458 GCA_041740775.1 Alteraurantiacibacter sp.
CCGGTCAGCCTGGGGCAGGAAATCGCCGCCGCGCAGGGCATTGCCGATGCGGCGCAGAAATCGCTGGCAAAGGCGTTCCTCGCCACCCGGCTGGGCAAGGCGCTGAACGTGCGCACGGTGGAACCGGTGGTGCGCGATGTCTATGAATCGGTGCGGCGCAATCCCCATGCCTTCAGCGGGCTGATGCGGTGCAAGCTGAACAATGAATTCGTCTATCGCCACGCGCTTTCCGTCAGCGCGCTGATGGTGTCGCTGGCGGGGAAGATGAAGCTTTCGCAAACCGATATCTACCGCGCCGGGATGACCGGGCTGCTGCTTGATATCGGCACCAATTACCTGCCGCGCGAACTCGCGCCGCCAAGCGGCGATTATCGCGAAGCGGGGCCGAAGATCTGGGAGCAACACGTGATCCTGGGTGTGCGGGCGCTGGAAAGCGAAGGCGATGTTCCGGGAATCGTGCTGGGAGCCTGCCTGCAACATCACGAACGGATCGACGGCACCGGCTTTCCGAAAGGATTGAAGGATGACGAAATCGGACAGCTGGGCCGGATGGCGGCAATCTGCGACAGTTTCGACTTCCTGCTGGTGGGCAGCGCCGATTCAGCCGCGCTCGATCCTGCCGAGGCGGTCCGCTGCATGACGGAGATGAAGGGCGCGTTCGATCCCGATATCCTGCGCCATTTCATCGAATCGGTCGGTCTCTATCCGATTGGCTCCTTCGTCCGCCTGCGCAGCGACAGGATTGCCATGGTGATCGACGAGGGCACGAAGGACAGCGCAAGGCCGGTGGTGCAGGCGTTCTATTCGCTGGCAACGGGTGAAAAATTCATGCCGCAGCGGATCGAACTGGCCCAATGCGTGGGCAAGGATGAAATCGTCGATATCGCCGATCTTGCTGGGTTGAATCTGGGCGATATCGGTCACTTGCGCGAAATGCTGTTCCTCGGCGCGCATTCGGGCTGAGGCGCGTCGCCCAGGCGGACTGCCGCGTTACAGCACCCCGCCGCCCAGCAACAGGCGGATCACCGCGATGGCGAACACCACGAGGCAGAAATTGCGCCCGGTATTGCTGCGCGACAATTGCCCGATCACGATGCCCACCACCACCACCGGAAGGGCAATCCAGTTGGCCCAGCCCAGCAGCGGGATCTGTGCGGGAATGACGACGATCAGCGAAATCAGGCCGATCAGAATCGAGATGATGTTCAGCATGCGTTATACTTAGGCAACACACCTGCGTTTTGCAAGCTTGCCCCCGCCATATCCGGCGCTAGTTTTGCAACCGAATCCCCCAAGCAGGAAAGCCCCCCATGAACCACCAGATCCTTACCGCCGCCCTTTCCCGCCGCGCCGCGCTTCGTGGCGGGGCCATGCTGGGCGCTGGGGCCGCCTTTGCCGGCCTGCCGTTTTCCTCCTTCGCCTTCGGGCAGAGCGCCGATGCTGCCAGCCGCTGGCCGGGAGTGGCGCAATTCGTGCGGGCCTTTGTCGATGAACGCAAGGTTTCGGGCATGGTCGCCGCGCTGGGCTGGGGCGATGACGCCGCCGATTACATCGCTGCGGGAAATCGCACCTTCGGCGGGAACAGCCCGGTGGGGCCGGACAGCTTGTTCCGCATCTATTCGATGACCAAGCCGATCACCGGCATGGCCACGATGATGTGCATCGACGACGGGCTGATCGGGCTGGATCAGCCGCTGCACGAAATCCTGCCTGCTTTTCGCGCGATGCGGGTGCAGAAAATCTATGACGGGCCGATCACGGCGGATAATCTGGAGCCTGCCGCGCGCGCCATCACCATCCGCCATCTGCTCACCCACACTTCCGGGCTGGGCTATTCGATCATCCAGCAAGGGCCGCTGAAAGCTGCTTATGAGGCGCGCGGGCTGATTCCCGGTGCGATCAGCCGGATGGACTTGGCGCAGACGATTTTCGGCGGGCAGGCAACGCACAGCCTGGCCGATTTTGCCGACGGGCTGGCGGAAATGCCGCTGGTCTATCAGCCGGGCACGCGCTGGAGCTATTCGGTCGGGCTCGATTTGCTGGGGCGGGTGATCGAAGTGGCCAGCGGGCAGACCTTCGATGCCTTTCTGCAAAGCCGCATCTTCGATCCGCTCGGCATGGCCTCCACCGGCTTTCGCGTGGCGCAGGCGGATGCCGGGCGGCTGACGGCGAATTACTTCCTGCTGGGCGGGGTGCCGGTGCCGGTGGACCTGCCCGCCAGCTCGGTATTCCTCGATGAGCCGGCGTTTCCCTTCGGCGGGGCGGGGCTGGTTTCCTCCGCCCGCGATTACGACCGGTTCCTGGAAATGCTGGCGGGCTGGGGCGAATTTGGCGGGCGCAGGGTGATGGGCGAGGCCGCGGTGCGGCTGGGCACTTCGGATCTGTTTCCCGATACGCTGGTGGCTGGCGGCGGCTTCAGCAACGGCCAGCGCGAATTCGGCTTCGGCGCAGGCGGTCT
>JBGSLI010000074.1:0-8644 GCA_041740775.1 Alteraurantiacibacter sp.
CGCGCGCCGGCGTCGCGCATCAGCGCGATTTCGGCCAGTTGTGCGCCCGCCAGCCCCGGCGTGGCAGCGGCCAGCGGGTGGACCCAGAAATCGGGCTTGCCGCTCTGCGCAGCAAAGCGCACCCGCGCGGGGTGATCGAGCGGGGGTGACTGATCGGGCATCAGCGCGGCGCGGGTGATCCCGCCGAAATGGAAGGCGGGCTTGTCGATCGCGAACACGCCCAGATCGACGAGGCCGGGGGTGACGAATTTGCCGCCCGCATCGATTACCTCGTCGCCCCCCTCGTTACCGTCAAACCAGCCCGCATCGCCGACCGATGTGATTACCCCCGCCTCGCAGCGCAGTCCGCCTTCGACGATGCCCGCAGGCGTGACCACGCGGGCGTTGGTGATGGCGAGCGGGCGCGGTTGTTTCATGCCCAGTGCCCCGCCTGGCCAGCATCGCCCCATCCGGCCATGCCCCGCGCCCGGCGCGTCAGCACATCAAGGCAAGCCATGCGGATGGCGACGCCCATTTCCACCTGCGCGGTGATGATCGATCGGCCCGGCATGTCCGCCACATCGCTGTCGATCTCCACCCCGCGGTTCATCGGGCCGGGATGCATGATGATGGCATCGGGCGATGCCAGCGCCAGCCGTTCCAGCGTCAACCCGTAAAGATGGCGGTATTCGCGCGGGGAGGGGATGAACTGCCCGTCCATCCGTTCATTCTGCAGGCGCAGCATCATTACCACATCCGCGCCTGCCAGCGCGGCATCGAAGCCGTGATGGCTTTCCACCCCCAGCCGCTCGATTTCCGCAGGCATCAGCGATGGCGGGGCACACACGCGCACCCTTGCCCCCAGAGCTTGCAGGCACAGGATGTTGGAACGCGCCACCCGGCTGTGCAGCACGTCGCCGCAGATGGTGACCACCAGCCCGGTGAAATCTTCCGCATCTTCGCCCCGCTCGCGCAGTTTCATCCGCAGCGCCAGCGCATCCAGCAAAGCCTGCGTGGGGTGTTCGTGCTGCCCGTCACCGGCGTTCAGCACCGGGCAATCCACCTTGCCCGCGATCAGCCCCACCGCTCCGCTCGATCCGTGGCGGATCACGATGGCATCGGCGCGCATCGCGTTCAGCGTCATCGCCGTATCGATCAGCGTTTCGCCCTTTTTCACGCTGGATTGCGCGGCGTGCATGTTCACCACATCGGCACCCAGCCGCTTGCCCGCGATCTCGAAACTGAGCAGCGTGCGCGTGCTGTTTTCGAAAAAGGCGTTGATGATGGTGAGGCCCGCCAGCCGGTCCGAATGCTTGCTCGCCTGCCGGTTGAAGGCGACATATTGCTCGGCCTCGGCCAGCAGGTAGAGAATCTCGTGCCGTTCCAGCGCGCCGATGGCGATCAGGTCGCGGTGCGGGAAGGCAAGGCTGCCCGCAGGAAAGCGCGCACCGGGCGGATTTGAAAGCGGCGATGTCATTAAAGCATGGCCCATAGTCGAGCCGCGATGCCCACTCAAGCGGTTAGTGCTGGCACAAGGCGAAAGCGGCCCCTAAGTATCTCGCAATCAACGAACGGGGTATCGCATGGGTTTCGCGCGCAAGGTCTGGCGGCTGCTGGTGGGCATCAAGGATGGCCTGGCGCTGCTGTTTCTGCTGCTGTTCTTCGGCCTGCTGTTTGCCGCATTGAGCGCAAGGCCCAATCCCGGCGTAGTGCGCGATGGCGCGCTGCTGATCGATCTGGATGGGGTGGTGGTGGAGGAAGTCTCCCCCGTCGATCCGTTGCAGGCACTGCTGGCGCAAAGCCTGCCGGTGCGCGAATACGCCGCGCGCGATCTGGTGCGCGCGATCGATGCCGCCGCAGCGGACAAGCGGATCAAGGCGCTGGCGCTCGATCTGACCGGATTCCTGGGCGGCGGCGCGGTGCATATGCAGGAAGTGGCGGGCGCGATCGATCGCTTCGGCGCGGCGAACAAGCCCGTTTACACCTATGGCGTGGCCTATACCGATGATGCGATGCTGCTGGCTGCGCGGGCGGATGAAATCTGGGTCGATCCGCTGGGCGGGATCGCCATTACCGGTCCGGGCGGGGAAAACCTCTATTACGCCGATGCGCTCGACCGGTTCAACGTCACCGCCAATGTCTATCGCGTGGGCACCTACAAGAGCGCGGTGGAACCCTATACCCAAACCGGCATGTCGCCCGAAGCGCGCGAGAATCTGTCGCAATTGCTGGCGACGCTTTGGCAGGAATGGCGCGCCAATGTGCGATCCGTGCGGCCCGACGCGGATATCGAACTGGTCACCACCGATATCGCCGGCTGGCTGGCGGCATCGAACAATGATCTGGCCGAAGCCGCCGTGGCCGCCGGGCTGGCAGACCGAGTGGGAACGCGGGTCGAATGGGGTGAGCGGATCGCGCAGGAGGTGGGCGAGGACCGCTGGAACAAGCAGCCCGGCGGCTTTGTTGCAACCGAGCTTGATCCGTGGCTGGCCGATGTCGATGCCGGGCTGGATCTTGGCAGCAAGGGCAGGATCGCCGTCATCACCATTGCGGGAGAGATAAGCGATGGCGATGCCGGACCGGGATCGGCGGGGGCAGAACGGATTGCGCGCCTGCTGGATGAAGCGCTGGACGATGATCTGAAAGCGCTGGTGGTGCGGGTGGATTCGCCCGGCGGCACCGTAACCGGGTCCGAAACCATCCGCCGCGCGATCCTGCGTCACCGCGATGCGGGCATCCCTGTTGCGGTATCGATGGGCAATTACGCGGCCAGCGGCGGATACTGGGTCGCCACGCCGGGCCAGCGCATTTTTGCCGAGCCCGAAACGATCACCGGATCGATCGGCGTGTTTGCGGTTTTTCCCAGCTTTGAAAACCTGCTGGCCGAATATGGCGTGGCTTCGGACGGCGTGCGCACCACCGGCCTTTCGGGTCAGCCCGATCTGCTGGCTGGCTTGACGCCCGAAGTGGACATGGTGCTGCAGGGTTCAGTCGAAAACACCTACGCCCGCTTCCTGACACTGGTATCAGAGGCGCGCGGGATCAGCGTGGAGCGTGCGGACGAACTGGGCCAGGGCCGCGTGTGGGATGGCGGCGCCGCGCGCCAGCTGGGGCTGGTGGACCAGTTCGGCGATCTGGATGCCGCCATCGCCTGGGCCGCCGAACGCGCGGAACTGGGCGAAGGCGATTACGAAGTGCGCTTTCTGGGCGATGATGCCGATCCCTATGCCTCGCTGCTGGCGCAATTGATGGCTTCGGATTCGGGCACGCAGGCGCGCGGCAATGATCTGGCCGCCACCTTCGCCCGGCGCGAAATAGGGCGGCTGGCGCGGGTGCTGGACGATCTGGACGGGCTGATGGCAACAGAGGGCGTGCAGGCGCGCTGCATGGAATGCACGATCCTGCCCGCGCCGGGAGCAACGGCTTCGGTTCCGCTGCGCCGCGATGGCTGGGTGGGGATGCTCGCGCGGCTGGTGGAAGGCTAGGCAAAGCGCGCCGCACCCCCTCTTGCCTTCACCGCCTCCCCGTGGCAAAGGCCCGCCCCTGCCGTGAATCGCTGGCATAAGCGAAAGGCCCGGCGGGCGCGTAGCTCAGTGGTAGAGCACACCCTTCACACGGGTGGGGTCGCAGGTTCAATCCCTGCCGCGCCCACCATAATTTCAACAACTTAGCTGGAATTATGGTCCGCCATTCGGATTTGGGGGAGCCGCTGGGGGAGCGGCTAAACGGTCTATCGCAAAACGGACTCCACTCGTCAAAACTCTTGTTGATTAGTGAAAGTTCGCTCTTTGTTCTCAGAATCATTGGTGGTATGCCTCTGCTTCGGGAAGCAACGAGGTAAACGATGGCGCAAAATCGATCTCATGCAGTGATGGCCCAAAGGGCCGAGGCGAAGGACAGCCGCGATGACTTTCCTACTCCGCCTTGGGCTACTCGCGCCCTGATTGAGCACGTGATCGCTCCGCGCTCTGATGGCCTTGAAAACCTGAGTTGTCTTGAGCCCGCCTGCGGAGCGGGACACATGGACAAGGTGCTGCGCGAGTATTTTGGTGAAACGGCAGCGTCAGATATTTTCGACTACGGCTATGGGAAGGTGGCGGACTTCCTCACTGCACCTTACGCGGTGGACTCCGTTGATTGGGTTATTACAAATCCGCCCTTCAATGCGGCTGAGCAATTCGTGGAGCGCGCCAGGCAGGTAGCGCGGCAAGGCGTGGCAATCCTCGCGCGCACAGTCTTCATTGAGAGCGTTGGCCGCTATGAGCGTCTCTTTAAGCCGACGCCGCCTGCGTGCTTCGCCCAGTTTGTCGAGCGGGTTCCAATGGTGAAGGGTCGATTGGACCGGAAGGCCTCAACTGCGACAGGGTATGCGTGGTTCGTTTGGACGGATGGAGAGCCGCGCAAGCCAGAGCTCGTTTGGATACCTCCATGTCGTAAAGGACTCGAAAGAGACAGGGACTATGAAGCCCCTGTGAGTCGTGTAACATTGACTCCTCAACAGGCGGAGCTTTTTGACGTCGATGCCGGTCCTAGATACTCTGAGGCCTCTAGTTGATACGACTATAGACTCACTTGCAGCCACTGACTTTCGCGTTGATCCGATAGCAGGGGTCTTATTCTCGCGCGTAGTGAGCGTTCTTAGTTCGGCGTATAAGCGTCATGGAGCAATCATCGAGCGCGCGATTGTCGAGGCACTGAATCAAAACGACAGATACGATGTTTGGCAAGTGGACCGGTTCGGCGTCCAACAGCAAGCGAGCACGACCGTTGCGGCGGCTGGTAACAACTCAGCATCCCTTGACGCAACCCATTTCCCTTATGTTGGAGACGGTCTAGGCGACGCTCATTTGCAGATCGATGCGGTCGTATTCGACCACGAAACCAACGTGGTGTCGTCTTACGAAATTAAGCGGGGCAACGGTGCATTCGACGCCGGCAAACAACGTTCAATGAGGCGAGAAGCACTTCTCTCCAAGATTCTGCTTAGATCGCACTGTGTGGGTCGCGGGTTTGAAGCTACCGACAGCCGCGCGCACATCGTATTCTACTACGGTGTGCGCTCCATTCCGGCACCCATCGGAATAGTCGGGACGGAGCTGGATGATCATTTTGGCATGCCAATCTATCAACAGGTGGAAGAGGTGAACGCCTACTTCCGCACCCGGTTGTTCGAGATTATCTCCCGATAGAATTAAATAAGTTTGAGCAACGGCGCTCGCCCTTTCTCGCGGCGAGTTGCTCTCACCAGAACGGATTATCAGTTGCTAATTCGCCCTCGTCTACACGGCCGGCATCTTTCAAAACCTGCAAGCCCACCTGTCTGGATGGCTTATCAATATTGTTAAGCTGGCAAGCCCTCTCCACTGTCTCCCTTGGTATGGTAAAAGTGGACTCGCGATCCGTCGCCCAGCTTCTTTCCTTTGCGTCTTCGCGTGACAAAAAGGGGGGCGGCACCTCCTGGCACCGCCCCCCTTTAATCCAGCAGGCAAGCCCCGCTTACGCCTTCTTCGAAGTCCGCCAGCCGGTTGCGTAGGTGTCCGCCGCCATCTTGCCGTAGGGCACCGGCGAAACGATCGCCCGCACCGCCAGTTGCTTGTGCTTTTCCACCGTGGTCTTCTGCGTGTTGGGATCTTCGCCCCACAGCACGTTGATCTCGGTGCCGAGCGGCAGATCGTGTTCCACCGTCGCCAGCGACAGCGCCTTCTTTTCGTTGAACGAATAGCCGGTGAACATCGACAGGCCAATGGTGTTGCCATCGGCATCGACCACCGCGTCGTAGTTCGAATTGGCATAATTCGCCAGCGGCAGATCGAAGAACTTGTACTGTTCGCCTTCGGGATCGAACATAGAACCGACGATCTTCTTCATGTCGTCCGCGTTCCATTCCAGCGTCACCTTCCGGCGCTGGCTGTCCTTGTTTTCGGCCACTTCCTTCAGTGCATCGGCGCCGTGGAAATCATGGTCGAACTTGACGAAGGGGCCATAGCCCAGTTCCCACGGGTTGAGGTAATAGTCCTCGATCTTCTTGCCGACGAAGCTGCCGCCGATCGAGCCGGTGGCTTCGTAGCTGTCGGCGCCCAGCCACTTGCGATAACCGGCCAGCTTGTCGCCGGTGTAGATCGCGGGCAGCGGCGAAGGGATCCAGCCCGATTCGAGCGTGTTCGACGGATAGGCGCGGCTGCCGACCGGAATCAGGCCGAATTCCTCGCCCGCCTTGAGGATATGATCGCGCACATATTCCTGATCTTCATAGGGGCCCCAGATTTCCAGGCCCGGCGATCCGGCCATGCCGTGGCGCAGCGTGCGGATGGTCTTGTCGCCGATCTTCATGGTCGACATGTTGAAGAACTTCAGTTTCTCCAGCGTCTCGCCGTTGAGCTTTTCAATCACGTCCCACGCGCGCGGGCCCTGGATCTGGAAGCGCCACGAAATGCGCTTCACCGGCTTGCCCATCGGGCGGCTGGGCGAACGCGGATCGTTGATGACTTCCACATTATAACCGCCGGTTTCGGCATGATACATCAGCCAGTTGGCGGCGGGCGCACGGCCGACATAGACGAATTCCTCCTCCGCCAGGCGGAAGATGATGCCATCGCCAATCACGTGGCCATAGGGCGTGGTGGGGACGTATTGCTTGGCCTTGTTGACTTCGAACCCGGCGGGCGAATTGATCATCGTGTCCGAAAGCAGCTTCAGCGCGTCCGGCCCGCTGATGTAGAGATCGAACATGTGGTGCGACTGATCGAACAGCACCGCGCCGTGCTGCCAGGCCCATTGTTCATCGCGCCAGTTGGAAAATTCGGGAGCGACCACGGGGTAGACATAGGCCCCGATCCTGTTGTTGCGCAATTGGCCAACGATATCGCCATTCGCCTTTGCCAGCACCTGTTCCAGATTGTCGGCCATATCTTCCTCTCCATATCCTTGAAAGAATCACGTATGCGAAATTTGTATGTATCGCTTACAATATTCGGCTAGAGAGGCAAGGCCAAAGGCGAGCAAGGCGGCAGGAGATTTCCGATGCAGGTAGAGGCCCTCGATCACGTCAACATCATCACCGACCGGCTGGACGAAACCGCGCAATGGTATGCCGATCTGCTCGATCTGGAACGCCGCGACGGTCCGCCACCGCTCACCCCGCAAACCGCGCAATGGATGCACGATGCGCAAGGCCGTGCGATCATCCACATCAATTCGGTCGACTGCGTGCGCACCTATGACCGCGAAGTGCAGCCGGGGGCGCTTACTGGCGCGCTGCATCACGTGGCGCTGCGGATGTCCGGCTACGAAGAGGTGAAGGCGCGGCTCGATGCGCGCGGGGCGGATTACCGGGAAAATCTGGTGGCGGCGATAAGCCTGCGGCAGATTTTCACCGCCGATCCCAACAATGTGCTGCTGGAACTGAACTTCTTCGCCGGATAACCAAAAACGGCCCGGAGCAGGGTAGCTCCGGACCGTCCAGGGTCGCGACCGGGCCTGGTCGCTTCGGTATCAGCGCAGCAGCGAGAGGACGTTCTGCTGGCTCTGATTGGCCTGCGCCAGCATCGCGGTGGATGCCTGGCTGAGGATCTGCGCCTTGGCGAGCGCGGTCGTCTCGGCCGAAAAATCGGTGTCCATGATCCGCGAACGCGCATCGGCCAGATTGGTGGAATTGGTGGTCAGATTGTTGATCGCCGATTCCAGCCGGTTCTGGCCCGCACCCAGCGTGGCGCGGGTGGCGCTTACCGAATCGAGTGCGAGATCGACGTTGGTGACCGTGGTGGCCGCCAGCGTGGCATCGGTCACATCCAGCGCCGTGGCCGAGATGTTGGTGCCATCGATCGCCAGGCTGGTGAGCGTAACCGTCTCGGAAGCATTGGTGGCAATATCCACCGAAACATCGGTGCCCGACGTGGTGCTGAACAAGGTAACACCGTTGAATTCGGTGTTGGCGAGAACAGCGCCGATCTGCGCCTGCAATTCCTTGACTTCCACATCCATGAAGCCGCGATCGCTGGCCGAGTTGGTGCCGTTCTGAGACTGCACTGCCAGTTCGCGGACACGTTGCAGCATGTTGGACACTTCATCCAGCGCGCCTTCGGCGGTCTGCGCCAGCGCAATCCCGTCATTGGCGTTGCGAACGCCCTGGTTCATCGCCCGGATGTCGGATGTCATGGTGGTGGCAATGGCGAGGCCTGCGGCATCGTCTTTCGCGCCATTGATGCGCTTGCCGGTGGAAAGGCGTTCCATCGCCACGCCCAGCATACGGTCGGCGTTGTTCGAAGCGTTGGTGGCGCGAAGCGCGCTGATATTGGTGTTGATAACGGCCATGGTTGGTCTCCTGTTTGGTATGGGTCCTGTTTGGTCTTCACATTCAAGCCGCAGCCTCCCGAACCTTTCGATTGGCGCGGCTGCCACCACCAAGAGCGGCCGGGTGCTGGAATGTTTAAGTGGGGAGATTCAGGTCGCTGCCGGGAAGGTCTAGGTATTCCTCCGGGGGCTTAAGTTTCCGCTTCCTTGGCCGCTTGGGCCCGAATGCCCTGCCAACAGGGTTAACGAGGGCATCACCATGACACGCGTTTCAAGCACCCCCGAGCTGCAAAAAAATCATCCCGAGGTGGCCGGCCATGCCGCCGCGATCGTGGCCAGCCTGCCCGGCTATCGCGGACTGGTGCTGGGCGAACCG
>JBGSLI010000075.1:0-2192 GCA_041740775.1 Alteraurantiacibacter sp.
AGGGGCAGCTACAACGACGGAAATCGCGGAAACTACGATGGCAGCGACCGTAACCGTTATGACAGCCGCAACCGCTACGATGGCGGCGACAGGAACCGGAGTGATTATCGCGACCGCAGCCGTTACGACAATCGTGATCGCAACCGCAGCGGTTCCAGCCGCAGCGATTATCGCGATAATCGCCACGATGCCCGGCGCGATCATCGCCGCTGGGATCGCCACGACTGGCGGCGCGACAACCGCTATGACTGGAACCGGTATCGTTACAGCAACCGGAATGTGTATCGGCTGGGCAGCTATTACTCGCCCTACAGCAGCTACAGCTATCGCCGCCTGAGCACCGGCTTCTATCTCGACAGCCTGTTCTTCGGCAGCCGTTACTGGATCAACGATCCGTGGCAGTATCGCCTGCCTGCCGCTTACGGACCCTATCGCTGGGTGCGCTATTACGACGATGTGCTGCTGGTGGATACCTATTCGGGTGAAGTGGTGGACGTGATCTACGATTTCTTCTGGTAAGTGCAAGTTCCCCGATTGCCGGAGCGAGTGACCGGCAATGACCCCCCGTTCCTTGCGAGCGGGGGGTTTCCTTTTGACCTATCCGCGCGGCGTGCCGAAGGGCAGCATCCGCCACAGATTGCCATCCTTGTCGATGAACATGTGCTTCAGCGCGCCAAGCGTGTGCAGCACGATCAGGATCAGCATCACTCCGCCCCCCGCACCGTGCAATTCGAAAATCGCTTCGCCGGTATCGGCATTTTCGCCCACCGGCAGCGCGGGCAAGGTGAACAGGCCGAACATGTCCACCGCCTGCCCGGAATAGGAATTGGCCAGCCATCCGGCCAGCGGCAGGCCGATCAGCAATACATAAAAGATCGCGTGGACCGCGCGCGCCAGAAGCCGTTCCCACGCGGCATAGCTGGCCGAAAGCGCGGGCGGGCGGTGCACCATCCGCCAGCCCAGCCGCAGCAGCGTGAGCACCAGTATGCTTATCCCCAGCGCCTTGTGATTGGTCATCACCGCCATTGCCTCTTCGCGTGAGGCGGCATGTTCGGCCGCCTCGGCAATCCGCCAATTCACGATAACCGCAATCGCGATCAGCCAGTGGAGCAGCATCGCTACCCCGGAATAGCGCTTCGCTTCACCCATGCCACCTGCTCCCTTGTCCTGATCGCGCGCAAACCTGCGCTTGCCTCGCGGGCAAAGCAATGGAAAAGCCGGAAGGATGCAACAGCCGGTGATGCGATGACTAACACAGCCAGCAGTCCCTTCCCGCCCGATGCCGATCGGGCCGGTTTGAAAAAGGTGGGCGCACAGGTGCGCGCGCGGCTGGCCGCCAACCCCGCCGCCTACAAGGTGGAAAGCGACCTCGTGGAACTGTTCGCCGTGGGCGATTTCATGACGCCAGCCGAATGCGCGAAGATGATGGAACTGATCGATGCCACGGCAAAGCCCAGCCGGGTGTTCGATCTGGATTATTCCGAAGGCTATCGCACCAGCTATTCGGGCGATGTCGATCCCGCCGATCCCTTCGTGAAGAAGATCAGCCGCAGGATCGACGATCTGCTCGATATCGATCCCGCCTTCGGAGAAACGATCCAGGGCCAGCGATACATGCCGGGGCAGGAATTCCAGCCGCATCATGACTGGTTCCATCCGGGCACTACCTATTGGGATCTGGAAATGGCGCGCGGCGGGCAGCGCAGCTACACCACCATGGTATTCCTCAACCAGGTCGAGGCGGGCGGCACGACCGATTTTACCGAAATCGGTCTGTCGATAGAACCCCGGCAGGGGGTATTGCTGGCGTGGAACAATGCCGACCGCAACGGCATCACCAATCCCGCCACCATGCACGCGGGGCGGCCAGTGCAGCAGGGGGCGAAATACATCATCACCCGCTGGTATCGCACCAAACGCTGGTATTAAAGGCGGTTGCGGGAAAAGGTCTCCAGCCTGTCGGGGCCGAATTGGCGACTGTCTTCCGGCCTCCAGCGGCCATGCGCTGCGGCAAGATCGCCCAGTCCGATGTCGCCGATGCCGGGCCTTCCGCCGCTGATCACCAGCGGCGCGCGATAGATCAGCAGACGGTCGACCAGATCGGCGGCGAGGAAGGCTGCCGCCGCCCCCGCACCGCCTTCGACGAACAGATAATGCACGCCCTCCAGCGCGGCGATATCACCGGGCGCGCC
>JBGSLI010000076.1:0-3659 GCA_041740775.1 Alteraurantiacibacter sp.
GCAGGAAGTGGCCGCGCAAGCCGGGCGCAGCGGTTTTCTGTTCGGGCCGGAGCGGTCCGGGCTGGAAACCGATGATGTGGCGCTTGCCCGCACCATCGTTACCGTGCCGATTAATCCCCAATTCGCCTCGCTCAATCTGGCGCAGGCGGTGATGCTTGTTGCTTACGAGCTTTCCCGGCACCATGATCTGGCGCCAAATCTGGCTATTCCGACGCAGGAAGACCTGCTCCCCCCCTCCCCGCAGGAGGAACTGGAAGGTCTGATCGCGCATCTGGAGGCCATGCTGGAGCCCAAGGCCTATTTCCAGCCCGAAGGCCGCCGCGACATCACCCGGCGCAATTTGCGCGGGGTGCTGACCAAGCCGGGCTGGAACCATCAGGAAGTGCGCACCTTGCGCGGGGTGCTGTCCACGCTGGAAAAGCCCCCGCGCGACGAGGTCTGAGCCGCATCCGGCTGCCCGCTGCGGTCAATTGCGCCTTCGCGCTTGACTTGTGCGCCCCACCGGCTATCCGCGCGCCTTCGCGACTTATTGGCCCCGCATCCCGGTGAAGCGGCGGCCGCATCATGCAAATCGGCATGATGGTGCGATGCCGGGTTGAATGGTCACCGATTGGGTGATCCAGCAGATTGAAGGAAAAGTCTCATGACGAAGCGCACCAGCGCCAAGCACAAACTCGACCGCCGGATGGGCGAAAACATCTGGGGTCGGCCCAATTCGCCGGTCAACAAGCGGTCCTACGGCCCCGGCCAGCACGGCCAGCGGCGCAAGGGCAAGATGTCCGATTTCGGCCTGCAGCTGCGCGCCAAGCAGAAGCTGAAGGGCTATTACGGCGATGTGACCGAAAAGCAGTTCAAGGCCACCTACAAGGCCGCCAGCGCGATGAAGGGCGATACCGGCCAGAATCTGATCGGCCTGCTCGAACGCCGTCTGGACATGATCGTCTATCGCGCGAAATTCGCGCCCACCATCTTCGCCGCGCGGCAGATCGTTTCGCACGGCCATATCCGCGTCAACGGCGTGAAGTGCAACATCGCCAGCCGTCGCTGCGACGTGGGTGATGTGATCTCGCTGGGCGACAAGGCCAAGGAAATGGCGCTGGTGATCGAGGCGCAGAGCCTGGCCGAGCGTGACATTCCCGAATATGTGGTGGTCGACGGCAACGAAAAGGTGACCTTCAACCGCGTGCCGACGCTGGATGAAGTGCCCTATCCGGTGCAGATGGAACCCAATCTGGTGGTGGAATTCTACTCGCGCTGATCTGACAGCGGATTACGAAACAAGGGGGGCGGTCCTGCGGGGCCGCCCTTTTTGTTGCGGGCCAGCTTTATCTGGCCAGATGTTCATCGGGTCAGGTGTTCGCCAAGGAAAGTGTCGATCGTAAGCAGCATGTTTCCTCGCACCTGCCCGTGATCGAGATAATGATCGAACCCCTGATATTCGACAAGGCGAACATCCGCACCCGCCGCCTCCAGCCGGTCGCGCATCAGGCGCGACTGGTGAAAGCCCACATTCATGTCCTCGGTGCCGTGAAACAGCAGGACCGGTGCCCGAAAACGGTCGGCATGATTGGCAGGGCTGCCTTCGTCAACGTGCGGGCCTTCGCCTACAAACGCGCGCACCACCTGATAATTGGTGTAGTCGCGCGCTTCTTCCACCACCAGTTCCAGATCGGTTACCGGGGCGATGGCGACCACCGCACGGTAAAGTTCCGGATCGACAACCTGCGATTGCAGGGCGGCATATCCACCGTAAGACCAGCCGACGACCGCGAGGCGCGCGGGATCGGCGATGCCTTCGGCAACCAGCCAGCGGCCGGCATCGTTTACATCGTCCACCGCCGTCTGCCATTGCTGAAACCCGTTACGCCCGAACCATGCCTCCCCATATCCGGTTGAGCCACGGAAATTGGGCTGGAGAACGGCATAGCCACGCGCGGCCAAGAACTGCACCATCCAGTCGAACCCCCAATAATCGCGCGCACCCGGCCCGCCGTGCGGCATGACAATGGCGGGGATCGGTCCTTCGCTTTCGAGCGGCAGCGTGAGGTATCCGGGAATCGGGGTTCCGTCGGATGCGGGAAAGGTTACCGACCGCATCGGTGCCATCGGCAATTCTGCCACGGCGTCGCGTAGCGGCAGCAGGGGAGATAAGGCGTTGCTGTCTCGCTCCAGCAGATAGGTCATGCCAGGATCAACATCGCTGGACGCGACGATCAGCAGCGTCCGCTCATCGGCGGAAGCATCCGCGATGCTGATCAGCGGAGTGCCAGGCAAGGCTGCCTGCAAGCGTTCCGCCAGATTTTCCAGATCTTCATCGAGATAGGCGACCTGCCGCTTTTCCGTCGCATAAGTTACCCCGACCACGCGCCGCTGGCGGCCGATGCGCATCAGCCCGTCCACATCGACATCACTGCGCGCCAGCACGACTTCGCTGCTGGCGCCGCCATCGAGGCTGACACGATAGAGGGCATCATATCCGTCCTGCGTCTGGAAACCGTAAGCGACATTTTCCGCGGCGCTCACTGCGATTGGGGTGAACCCGGCAAGCTGGCCTTCAAAACGATTCCAGCGGCTGGAATCGGCTGTGCGATACCAATATTGCACAACGCCCGTGAGCATGCCGGCGGAATCGCGCGGATGGCGCACCTTCAGGCGGACCTCGCCATTTTCGTCGGCGATGTAGCGGGTGGCGAATTCATCGGGGTCTTCCACCGTGGTTCGACGGTTGCGGGTGACATCGACCATTTCGACGCCAAGTCCTTCCTCCGCATTTCCCAGCCGCGATCCGGTCGAAGTGTCGACCAGAAAATCGCGCGTGATCAGGATCCGGTTGTCTTCCCCCTCCACATCCAGCGCCAGGACCGAACCACCATCCTGCTGGATACCGACGGCCCGCGTTGTACGGGTAGCGGTAACGAGTTTCGGCTCGGTTCCGTCAGTGCCAACCGAGATCAACCGGGAAAAATAGATCGGGATGTCGCCATTGATGCGGGTAATGCCCACCACATCGCAGACCAGCCAGATATCGTTCGCCCAGTCGCACCGGGTCAGTTCGGAATTGGGTTCACCAAGAGATAAGAGCGATCGCGGTTCGGCCGCCCCATCCAGATCGATGACATATAGAACCTCGGTCGTCGCGTTGTCGGACGAAATATAGGCAATTTTCGCGCCCGATGGGGACAGGCTGATATCGAGCACCGTGGGCCGTGCGCCAAAGCGCGCCGCCAATTCTTCCGCTGTGGCCTGTTGCGCCAGCGCGGGCTGCGAAAATGCCAGGCTCACCGTGACAAGAACGGATGACAGGATGGTTTTTTGCATAGTCCCCCCACGCTTTTCGGAAGCATATCACACGGTTATCGAGCCGCAAGATAATCCCGCCGGAATTGCCCCGCAAACGCCGCAAACCGCCCCGCTGCAATCGCATCGCGCATCGCCTGCATCAATTGCTGGTAAAAGCTCAGATTGTGTTCGGTCAGCAGCATTGCGCCGAGGATCTCGCCCGATTTGTGCAGATGGTGGAGATAGGCGCGCGAATGATGGGCGCAGGTGGGGCAGATGCAGCGCGGGTCCAGCGGCGCGCTGTCTTCCGCGTGGGCGGCGTTGCGCAGAGTGAGCGGCCCGGCCCAGGTGAACGCCTGCCCGTTGCGGCCCGAACGGGT
>JBGSLI010000077.1:0-4717 GCA_041740775.1 Alteraurantiacibacter sp.
CGAAGCGGTGCAGGCGGCGGTGGACGCGCGGCGCGGGGAAGCGGGCGAGCGGGTCGGCGCGCCTGCCGAACCCACGGTTAGGTGAACAGCGCGGTAGGATTATTTTTACGCCATCCGGCTAAAGGCCGGGGGTGGTCGAACTCAACCCAAAACCCATTATCGGCGCGCGCCGGGTGACGCCGGTTCTGCTCGTAATCGGCACGCGACCCGAAGCGATCAAGATGCTGCCCGTGGTGCGTGCGCTGCGGTGCGTTGATGATGTGGATCTGAAAATCGTCACCACCGGCCAGCACCGGCAGATGCTCGATCAGGTATTCGCGGTGTTCGGTGAGCGGCCCGATATCGATCTCGATCTGATGACGCCGGGACAGAGCCTGTCCGATATCACCGCCAGGGTAATGCGCGAGATGGATCGGCTGATAGGCGAATACCGCCCCGGCCTGGTGCTGGTGCATGGCGACACCACCAGCGCGATGGCGGCCGCTCTTTCTGCTTTCTACAACCGGGTGCCGGTGGGGCATGTCGAGGCGGGGTTGCGCAGCCACGATATCCAGCGCCCGTGGCCGGAAGAATACAACCGCATTTCCATCGACGCGGTGGCGCAATTGCTGTGGGCCCCGACCGAGGGCGCGGCGGCCAATCTGCGCAATGAACGGACAGCGGAGGCGGCGGGCGAACGCATCATCGAAGTAACCGGCAACACCGGTATCGATGCGCTGCTGCATGTCGCGGGCCGGCTGCGCGGCGATGAACTCGATCCGCTCGGCCTGTCGCTCGATCCGGGCAAGAGGCTGGTGCTGGTTACAGGTCACCGCCGGGAAAGCTTCGGCGACGGGTTTGCGCGCATTTGCGATGCGCTGGCGGCGCTGGCCGCGCGCGGCGATGTAGAGATCGTCTATCCCGTCCACCTCAATCCGCAGGTGAAAACCGTGGTCGAGGCGCGGCTGGGAGGAACCCGCGCCATCCACCTGATCGGGCCGGTCGATTACCAACAGATGGTGGCGCTGATGCAGGCGGCGCATTTCGTGCTGACCGACAGCGGCGGCATTCAGGAAGAAGCGCCCGCGCTTGGCAGGCCGGTTCTGGTAATGCGCGATGTGACCGAGCGGCCCGAAGCGGTTGCCACCGGGGTGGCGCAGCTGGTGGGCACCGATGTCGATGATATCATGGCGGCGACAGCGCGCCTGCTGGACGATCCCGATCATTATGCCGCCTGCGCGCGCAAGGTATTTCCCTATGGTGACGGCACGGCGGCGGAAAAGATCGCCGCCAGCGTCGCCCGTTTCGTGAAGGAACAAATCCAATGAAGGTCTGCACCGTGGGGCTGGGCTATATCGGCCTGCCGACCGCCGCCATGCTGGCCAGCCGGGGGCACGAGGTGATCGGCCTCGATGTCAATGAAAGCGTGGTCGCCAAGGTCAATGCCGGGCAGGCGCATTTTCAGGAACCGGACCTGCAAATGCTGCTTTCCGCTGCGGTGGATACGGGTCGGTTGCGCGCCACCACCATCCCCGAAGCGGCCGAATTCTTCATCATCGCCGTGCCCACGCCGATGGTGAACGAAGGGCCGGACATGCGCTTTGTGGAAAGCGCGGCGCGCACCATCGCTCCGGTTCTGGCGAAGGGCAATGTGGTGATCCTCGAATCGACCTCGCCCGTGGGATCGACCGAGCGGCTGGCGCAGATCTTTGCCGAAGAACGCCCCGATCTCTCCTTCCCGCGCTATCGGGATGAAGACCATGAGGCAGACGTGGCGCTGTGCCATTGCCCCGAACGCATCCTGCCCGGCCAGATGCTGCGCGAACTGGTTTCCAATGACCGCATCATCGGCGGGCTGACCACGGCCTGCGCAAACAAGGCGGCCCAGCTTTACCAGACCTTCGTGATGGGCACCTGCTACATCACCGATTCACGCGTGGCGGAATTGTGCAAGCTGTCCGAAAACGCCTACCGGGACGTCAATATCGCCTTTGCCAACGAACTTTCTATCATCTGCGAGAAACTGGGCACCGACGTGTGGCAGGTGCGCGAACTGGCCAACCAGCATCCGCGCGTGAACATTCTGATGCCCGGCGCGGGGGTGGGCGGGCACTGCATCGCGGTGGATCCGTGGTTCATCGTTTCCAGCGCGCCCGAAGAATCGCGGCTGATCCGCACCGCGCGGCTCGTCAATGACGACAAGCCGCACCGCGTGGTGGCGACAATTCGCGGATTGGCGGACCGGTTCAAACAGCCCAAGATCGCCTGTTACGGCATCACTTACAAACCCGATGTGGATGATGTGCGCGAAAGCCCGGCGCTCGAAATCGTCGAGGCAGTGGCGCGCATCGAGGGCGCGCAGGTGCTTGTGGTGGAGCCCAATCTGGCCGCGCTTCCGCCTTCGCTGGCGGGTTGCAGCAATGTGCGGCTGGTAACATCGGACGAAGCGCGTGCGGCGGCCGATATCGTCACCTTCCTCGTCGGCCATCGGCAGTTCCGGCGGCTGGAGGGGGACAGCTATCTGTCAAAGGCGGTGGTCGATACCACCGGCATGTTCTCTACCCGCAAGGCAAGGGCGGTGGAGCGCGACTGACGCCTTTGCCTAGCGGAAATCGCCGGGCTTCAGCCGGTATCGCGCCAGCTTGTCGTAAATCGTCTTGCGCGGGGTATTCAGGGCCGTCTGGAGCTGGGTGACATTGCCGCGCACTTTTCGCAATTCGTCTTCCAGAATGGCCTTTTCGAATTCGCCGACGATATCCTGCAATGATCGGTGCGGCATCTGCGCTGCATGCGTACCTACGCCCGACAGGCCGAGCACGAAGGCGCGGGCAAAGCCGTTGAGTTCGGTCAGGTTTCCGGGCCAGTCATGGGTCTGGATACGGCGCCATTCCAGATCGCCGACGGGGCGCGAGGCGATGTCGAGTTCGCGCTCGTGTTTGGCCACGAAATGGCGGAAGAATTCGGGAATATCCTCGCGCCGCGCGGCCAGCGGCGGAAGGGTGATGCGCACGGTGCCCAGCCGGTGGCCGAGCGCATCGCTGGCCGTTCCGGGCGCTGGCACCGCGTGATCGGACAGGGTGGCATCCGCTCCATCGGCAAGGCTGGCAACGATGATGCGGATATCGAGCCTGCGCGGCCGGTCCGCGCCCAGCGGCAGCACGCTTCTGGTTTCCAGCAGCGATGCCAGCCGCGTTCGCAGATTGCCGCGCGCGGCCTCGATCTCGTCGAGGAACAGCGTTCCGCCATTGGCGCGTTCGATCAGGCCGGTGCGCGAAAGTCCGGCCGCCGGATGCCGCCCGAACAGCAGCAATTCGGCATCCTGATGCGCCAGGATTCCGCCGTCCACCGCCACGAACGGCCGGTTGCTGCGCGGGCCGAGATCGTGGATCAGCCGGGCGGAAAAGGTCTTGCCGGTGCCTGCCTGTCCTTCCAGCATCACGTCGATATCAGACCGCGCCACCGCCGAAATGACGTTGCGCAATTGGCCTGAGGCCGGCGAACTTCCCAATATCCGGCTTTTCGCCCGCTCGCCCAATGCCATGCGCAGATGGCGGTTTTCCAGCACCAGCGCACGCTTTTCGGCCGCGCGTTTCACCGCCTGAAGCAGTCTTGCCGAAGCATAGGGTTTGGTCAGAAAATCGGAAGCCCCGTTCTTCATTGCCTCCACCGCCATCGCCACATCGCCGTGCCCGGTAGTGAAGATGAGCGGGATATCGGCATCGATTTCGCGCAGGCGATCGAAGAAGGCGAGGCCGTCCATCCCCGGCATCCGGATATCGCTTACCACCACGCCGGGAAAATCGGCGGACAGCGTCTTGAGGGCGGCTCGCGCATCGCGGAACAGTGAAACCTGCGCTCCTTCCAGCGTCAGCGCCTGCGCGGCTGCTTCGCCCAGCGCCTCATCGTCTTCCACGAACGCGACCTGGATTATTGCGCCCAGCGTCATGCGCGCGGGATCATCATCGTGAAGCGGGCACCACAGGCGGGCTCATCGGCTTCCAGATCGCCACCAAGGCTGCGCATGATATCCTGCGAAATCACCAGCCCCAGACCCAGGCCGCTATCCTTTGTGGTGGCGAAGGGCTGGAACAGGCCGGCGCGCATTTCCGCAGCGATGCCGGGGCCGTTGTCGGCCACCGAAAGGCGGCATTGCGTGGTGGTGGAAGCGATCGAGATGGCGATCCGGCCGCTGGGTCCGGTGGCATCCAGCGCGTTCTGCAACAGGTTCACCAGCACCTGTTCCAGCGCGACATGTTCCCCCTTCACGGCAATGTCCAGCAGCGCATCATCGGGCAGTTCGAGCGTGGTTCCCAGCCTGTTCATCCGGTCGCGCAGCAGCAGCAGCGCGCCATCGATCACCTGCCTGATCGGCATGTTGCGCGGTTCGCGCATGCCGCGGCGGCTGAACTGGCGCAACTCATCGGTGATGCGGCCGAGCCTTTCGGTGAGCGCGACGATGCGCGAGAAATTAGCTGCCGCGCCATCACTGTCGCCGGCTTCCACCAGCCGTTCGCCGTTCTCGGCATAGACCCGCATTGCCGCCAGCGGCTGGCGGATTTCATGGCCCACCCCGGCGGTGATCTGGCCCAGCGTGGCCAGCCGGTTGGCCTGCTGCAATTGATCGCGAAGGGTGACGGTACGTTCCTTCGCCAGTGCCTCGGCCCGCCTTTCGCGGCGGCGCTGCACGATCGCGGCGGCAGCGATGATGGCGACAAGCCCGATCAGCCCCAGCAGCAGC
>JBGSLI010000078.1:0-1833 GCA_041740775.1 Alteraurantiacibacter sp.
GATCTGCGCGCGGGTCTGCCCGCCCGGCTGGCTCTGCACCCAGGCGTTGTAATCTTCCATGCTGCGCGCCTCGATCGCGATCGGCATGTCGCCGTGGCGCGCGCCGCACAGTTCCATGCACTGGCCGTAATAGATGCCCTCTTCCTCGATCACGAGGATCTTCTCGTTGATCCGACCGGGCACCGCATCCAGCTTGAACCACAGCGAGGGCACGCCGAACGAATGGATCACGTCCGAACCGAAGGTTTGCAGGCGGATCGGCACGCCGACGGGCACCACCATGCGGTTGTCCACCGCCAGCTGGTGCGGTTCACCCGCATCGAGCGCGGCGCTCTCGTCAAGCATGTTCGAAATCACCTCGAACCCGCCGTTGTCGAGATATTCATAGCCCCAATACCACTGGTAGCCATTGGCCTTGATCGTGATCGCATCGGCCGGCGGGGCCTGATACTGGCGCGCCAGCAGAGTGATGGAAGGCACCGCGATCACCACCAGGATGATCACCGGCACCACCGTCCAGATCACTTCGATCAGCGTATTGTGGCTGGTGCGCGAAGGCACCTGATTGGCGCGGCGGTTGTAACGGAACAGTACCCACAACAGCAGACCCAGGACGAACAGCGAAATCACCGTGATGATCGGCATCAGGATCGCATCGTGCATCCACAGCGCATATTCGCCGTTGGCGGTATATTGATCCTGAAAGGTGAGCGATGCCAGCGCATCGTCTTCATAGGCGGTGGGCTGGCCCTTGATCATGTCCGCGCCGAAATGTTCGAACGCCGGGGCGGCAGGTTCGGCAGCAGCCTCTGAAACTTGCTGCGCGATTCCCGCCTGCGGCAGCGCGGCGATCAGCCCGAAGGCCATCAGCGCCAGGGTGAGGAATTGCAGCTTCCTGCGGACAAGGTCGGCGAACATCATTGCGACGATACTTCCCATTTTTCGTTCCGGCCACACGGGCCACCGCCAGCGGCAAAGCCAGCGCGTTGCGCGCGCCTATACGCATGCTTGCCCCATGCCTCAAGCGGCTCTAGGGACTTTTTTCGTCCGGGTCCATGCGGCCCTTCGCCCCATATCCCCGCCGTTTAGCAAAGGCCCCGCGCAAACCGCCATGACTACCGACGAGGTCCTCGCCCAATTCCGCAGCTGCGGCGCGCTGCTCGAAGGGCACTTCCTGCTCTCATCGGGCCGCCACAGCGGGCATTATCTGCAATGCGCGCGCGTGCTGATGAACCCGCACCGCGCCGCGCTTCTAGCCGAGGCTCTGGCGGAGAAAATTCCCGGCGACATTCTCGATTCGCTCGATGCGGTGGTTTCGCCCGCGATGGGGGGCATCATCATCGGCCATGAAATGGGCCGCGCGCTCCATCTGGATGCGATCTTCCTCGAACGGCCCGACGGCATCTTCCACTTGCGGCGTGGCTTCGCGCTGGAACCGGGGGCAAGGGTGCTGATGGTGGAAGACGTCGTCACCACCGGGCTTTCCAGCCGCGAGGCGATTGCCGCCGTGGCGCGCGAAGGCGGCGAAGTGCTGGCCGAAGTGGCGCTGGTGGACCGATCGAACGGCACGGTTGATCTGGGCGTGCCGTTCTTCCCGCTGATCGACATCGATTTCCCGACCTATGCCGAAGATGACGTGCCCGCCGAACTGGCGGCGATCCCGGTGACCAAGCCAGGCAGCCGGAAGTAGCGCGATGAACCGGCATCTCCGCCCCAACCACCTCAGACTGGGCGTCAACATCGATCACGTCGCCACCATCCGCAACGCGCGCGGCGGCGATCATCCCGATCCGGTGCGCGCGGCGGAAATCGTGGCGCGCTGCGGCGGCGATG
>JBGSLI010000079.1:0-6393 GCA_041740775.1 Alteraurantiacibacter sp.
GCTATGCTGCGCGCGATTTCCAGGGCCATGGCGCGGAAGATATCGATATCGGCGATCTGTTCGAAGGCCTGTTCGGACGCGGCGGCGGGGCGCGGGGCGCGCGTCCCGGTTCTGCCGGTGGTTTTGGGACGGGCGGTTTCCGCCAACCACCACCACCGCCGCAGAAAGGCGCCGATATCCGTTATCGGCTGACAGTGCCCTTCGCCGATGCCGCCTCGCGCGCCAGGCAACGAATCACGCTGGCCGATGGCAAGACCATCGATCTGTCGCTGCCCGAAGGGGTGGAGGACGGCACGCAGATGCGGCTGAAGGGCAAGGGCCAGCAGGGTCCGGGCGGGGCAGGTGATGGCATCGTCACCATCGAAATCCAGCCGCATCCCAATTTCTGGCGCGAAGGCGATGATGTGCGGCTGGATCTGCCGATCACGCTGGACGAGGCGGTGAACGGGGGCAAGGTGAAGGTGCCCACGGTGGATGGCCCGGTGATGCTCACCATCGCCGCCGGTTCGAGTTCGGGCAAGGTGCTGCGGCTGAAGGGCAAGGGTTTCAGCCGCAAGGCAGGCGGGCGCGGGGACCAGCTGGTAACGCTGGAAATTCACCTGCCCGACGATGTTTCCGAACTGGCCGAAAAGCTTGCCGGATGGCGCGATACCGGCAATCCGCGCGGCGATATCGGCGGCTGACACGGATATCCCGGCCGCGCGTTGATTCGCCCTTCTGCTGGCCACGATGCTCGACAGGCCGCGTCACGCTGGTAGAAAGGCACGCTATGGTGCTGCCCCCCGGAAAAACCGCACAGGATCCGCAGGCGGAACCGCTCCTTCCCGCTTGTCCTTCCCAACCCCCGCGCCTGGCGCGTCTCACCGGCACCGGAGCGCGCGTTTTCGGAATAATCAGACGGGTGATTGTGGGCTGTTACGATGACGGGATGATCCACGCGGGCAATCTTGCCTATATGTCGATGCTGGCGATCTTCCCCTTTTTCATCACCGCCGGCGCGATCTTTTCCGCCATCGGCGAAGAGGCTGAACGTGCTGCCACGATCACCGCCATCCTTTCCGCATTGCCGCCGCTGGTGGCAGAAGTGATCGGCCCGGTGGCGCTTGATGTGGTGGATGCGCGCAGCGGCTGGCTGCTGTGGATCGGCGCGCTGGTGGGGCTGTGGACCGCGGGCAGTCTGATGGAAACGATCCGCGACATCCTGCACCGCGCCTATGGCACGCGCCCCGCGCACGCCTTCTGGAAACACCGCCTGTTTTCCACCGGGATCATCCTTGGCGCAGTGCTGCTGCTGCTGCTTTCGCTGATCGCGCAGGTAATGATCGGCGCGGCGCATGAGGTGATCGAAGCCTATTTTCCCGAACTCACAAAGGCGATGGCGCGGCTGCAATGGTCGCGGATCATCTCCGCTGTCGGGCTTTACGCCTCGCTGTTCGCCCTGTTCGTGGCGCTGACGCCGGCCCGATACCGCTTCAAGCGCTATCCCAAATGGCCCGGCGCGCTGCTCGTTACCGTATGGTGGATTGGCGTCATGGCAGCCCTGCCGCCGGTGCTGCGCAGCCTGTTTACCTACGATCTCACCTATGGTTCGCTGGCCGGGATCATGATCGCGCTTTTCTTTTTCTGGCTGGTGGGACTAGGGATGGTGGCGGGCGCGGAGCTCAACGCCGCGCTCGCCCAGACGCCCGAAGAGCACCGTAACCCGATGGGCCGGGTGAACGAAAATTCGAATGGCATGACCGCGCAGGATGACGAGGAGGAAACGATCGCATGACGGGTCTGATGGCAGGCAAGAGAGGCCTCATCATGGGTTTGGCGAACGACAAGTCGCTCGCCTGGGGCATCGCGCAAAAGCTGCACGAGGCGGGCGCGCAGATGGCCTTTTCCTTTCAGGGCGATGCGCTGAAAAAGCGCGTGGCCCCGCTGGCAGCCCAGGTCGGCAGCGATTTTCTGATCGATTGCGACGTGTCCGATATGGCGGCAATGGACGCCGCCTTCGGCGAAATCGAAGCACGCTGGGGTAGTCTGGATTTCCTCGTTCACGCGATCGGTTTCTCGGACAAGAACGAATTGCGCGGCAAATATGTCGACACCAGCCTCGACAATTTCCTGATGACGATGAACATTTCCGCCTATTCGCTGGTTGCCGCGACAAGGCGCGCGCGCCCGCTGATGAAACACGGCGGCAGCATCGTGACGCTGACCTATTACGGCGCGGAAAAGGTGGTGCCGCATTACAATGTGATGGGCGTGGCCAAGGCGGCACTGGAAACCAGCGTGCAATATCTGGCCAATGATCTGGGCCCCGAAGGCATCCGCGTGAACGCCATCAGCGCCGGGCCGATCAAGACGCTGGCCGCGAGCGGGATCGGCGATTTCCGCTATATCCTCAAATGGAACGAGCTGAATTCCCCCCTTCGGCGCAATGTCACCATAGAGGATGTCGGCGGCGCGGGGCTGTATCTCTGCTCCGACCTGTCATCGGGGGTGACGGGCGAGGTCCACCATGTTGATGCCGGTTATCATGTTGTCGGCATGAAGCAGGAGGATGCGCCCGATATTGCGCTGACCTGATATCGTTCGCATCGATAGCTGCGCAACCTGAAATTGGGCTGGTAGCAGCGCGGCTGTGCGGTCAGGATGCTGCGGATAGGCCGATAGGCGGATAAAACGGGCGCAGGGAGTGCGATCATGCTGGAACTGGGAAGCTGGCAGGCCGGGGCGATCATCGGAGCGTTGCTGATAATCGTATTGTTCATTCTGGCGCTGTTGCCGAATCTGGGCGGTCCCCCTTCCACGGGTGCGGAACCGACTGCCGGTGCGATCATGGGCCAGGCGATGGGCAGCCTTCCGGTCTATGTGAAAGTATGGATGGAATTCCAGGATTACGTGATCGCGGGCTGCCTGTTCTTCATCCTGTGGCGCAAGGAAGCGCAGATCTACGCGATCGGACCGGTTCTAAGCCATGTGGTGTTCTTCGGCCTGATGCCGCTGGTGCCGCTGGACAAGCTCGGCACCGGGCTGGCCGCGCTCAGCCACTGGGTATGGATTGTCCCGCTGATAGTGCTGGTGCGCGCCTGGCGTGGCATCGATCTGAAGACGGGTTTCGGCGTGTGGTCCACGCTGGCGATCGGCCAGTTGACGATTTCGCTGGCCTTCGATCTGCCCGAAGGCGCGATGTTCCTGCTGTCGCTGCTGTCCTGAAAAACGCCCGCCGGGCCAGGTAAAGCTCAGCGCCTGCTGCCCGCACCGGGCGGGGCGGTGGGGATGGCTTCGGGATCGACGATTTCGGCTTCCTCCTCCGCCTTGTGTTCGCCCGGCAGCAATTCGCCCTGCGTGACACGGCGGCGTTCGAATTCGGCGCGCTCCAGTTCTTCCACCCGCGCCTGCGTGGCGGCGGCCTCATCGTCGATACCTTCGAGCCGCTCGCCGCGCGCGGTGGCGATCAGTTCGCCCATCCGCACATCGGTGCCTTCGGCGCGTTCGCGATAAGCCTGTTCGATCATCTGCACCGTGCAGCCAAGTTCGGCGCCCGTCCCCACCGGCGTGCAGGACAGCGGCCCGAATGCGCCCACCGCTTCGAGGCTCTGCGCCCTTTGGGTCCAGCTTTCGTTTTCGGGCGATCCGCTGCGGCGCAGGCGCGGCGGGATGCGATAGCGTTCGCTTTCGTCCAGCCGGGCGCAGACGGTGATGGTGTCGCCTTCGGATTGCGGACATTCGTCCTCGCCAAAGATGATCACCTGATTGACCCGGTCCCCGCCCTGATCCTGCGCGGCGGCGGGCAGGCTGGCGAGCGCGGCTGCAAATGCGGCACTGGCGGCAAAAAGGGGCAATTGGTTCATCATCATTCTCTTTTGTTTCGGCACCGCACATTCAGCGCGCTGGCGCTTGAACGCGCGATGAAGCGCGATGGTGGCAAAGCGCGCGGTCAAATCCGTTCCGACAGCCGGATCGCCGCGCGGCAGCCCAGCCGGATGGCGGCGAACAACAGCGGAAAACCGGGGGCCTTTTCCGCCCCCGCCGCCAGCGCGGCATCGCGATGTTCGCGCTCGTCGTCACGAAAACGCGCGATCATGGCGGACAGTTCGGGATCGTCGCCGTCTTCCTCCAGCGTATCGAGCTGGCGCGAATAATGTTCGTCGATTTCGGTTTCGATCGCCGCCGTGCAGGCCATCGCCGCTTCGGGGCCGAGCAGCGCGGTGCCCGCGCCGAGCGCGAAACCGGCGATGTTCCAGAACGGTTGCAACGCGGTGGGCCGCACCCTGCGCCGCGCCATCAGCGCATCGAATTCGGCCCTGTGGCCTGCTTCCTGTTCCGCCATGCCGCGGATTTCCGCCGAAAAGGGCCCGCGATCGCCCATCACCGCCAGTTGCCCGGCATAAATGCGGGTGGCGCCGAATTCGCCCGCCTGATCGACGCGGATCATTGCCGACCGGTCTTTCGCCATGCTCATCGGGCCTTCTCCTTCGCCAGCAGCAGCACCCATATGGCCACGCCCGCGCCGATCGAAAAGAGCGCGTTGAAGCCCGCCAGCGAAATGCCCGCAAGCGTCCACGCCGCCTGATCACAGCGGACGATCTCGAACGAGAAGGGATCGGTGCCGGTGCAGCCAGTGATGCCCTGCCACCAACCGTATTCGACACCGGCATGAAACCCGCCGATCAGCCCGGAGGTGACGATGCCGCCTGCCGCAATTGCGATCCACAGCCGCCGGGGCGGTGCGATCATCGCCAGCAGCGCAAATCCAGCGGCGGCAAAATGCGGATATCGCTGCCACCAGCACATCTCGCAGGGGAACAGGCCGAAGCCGTATTGCGAGATATAGGCGCCTGCCAGCAGCAGCAAAGGCGTTGCCAGCGCCAGTTGCGCGGCGAGCCGGTCGGACGGAGAAAGGGGAGCGGGCATGTGCCGTCCTTAACCGCTTGCCCTGTGCTTGTCGAAGGGCAAACCGCCGGAATTAGCGCCTGGCAGCGATGGTGGTTCCGCCGGTCCGCCGCAGAGTGCGCACCGCATAATCGAGCTGGAAATCGTCCACGCCCATTTCCTCCAGCTCGGCGGCGGTCAACTGGAAGCGCGGATCGTCCAGCCGGTCGCGCATCAGCGCCTCGTCCTCTATCCCCACTTCGTTGATCAGATGCCCGCGCAGATCGCTTTCGCGCAGGGCAAAGCGCTGGCGGCGTTCGGCATCGGGATCGGACAATTGCGGAACGCGGATATCGGGCGCGATGCCACCTTCCTGCACGCTGCGGCCCGACGGGGTGTAATAACGCGCGGTGGTCAGCTTCAGCGCCGAATCGCGGGTAAGCGGCAGCAGCGTCTGCACGCTGCCCTTGCCGAAGCTGCGTTCGCCCATCACCAGCGCGCGCCGGTGATCCTGCAAGGCGCCGGCGACGATTTCGCTGGCCGAGGCCGACCCTTCGTCGATCAGAACGATGATCGGCAGGCCCTGGGCGACATCGCCGCGATAGACGGTTTCGGCATCGTAGGAGACGGTATCGCGGCGGTTGCGTCCGCGCTGCGAGACGATCTGCCCTTCGGCCAGGAACAGATCGGATAGCGCCACCGCTTCATCCAGCGAACCGCCCGGATTGCGCCGCAGATCGAGCACCAGCCCGGCCAATCGCCCGGTCGCCTGCTGTTCCAGTTCGGCCAGTCCCTGCCGCACGTCGGCACCCACATCGGCGGAAAATTCATTGACCTGGATATGCCCGATATTGCCTTCGAGCAGGCTCCACGTCACCGGCTCCAGCTCGATCACGCCGCGCGTCACCGCGACTTCGAAAGCGTCTTCGCGGCCAGGGCGGAAAATGGTCAGTTCGATGCTGCTTCCGGCGGGCCCGCGCATCTGCTCCACCGCCTGATCCAGTTCCAGCCCATAGATCAGATCGCCGTTGATATGGGTGATGTAATCGCCCGCCTTTATACCCGCCTGATCGGCCGGGCTGCCGCGGAACGGCGAGACGACCTTCACTGCGCCGTCTTCCATCTGCACACTGATGCCGAGGCCCTGATAATTGCCGTCTATCATGGTGTTGAGCCGTTCGAGCGCGGCCCCGTCGATATAGGAGGAATGCGGATCGAGCGCGCCCAGCATTCCGTCGATCGCGCCGCGAATCAGCACCTCATCTTCGACCGGATCGACATAGCTGGCCTTGATCCGCTGATAGGTGGCGAAGAGGCGTGCGAATTCGGGCGATGCGCGGCCTTCGACCTGCGCGAACCCGGCGGTGGTGGCGGGCAGCAGGGCAACGGCGGTGCACAAGGCGGCAGCGCGGATCGTGGCAGCGAATTTCATATGCGGCGGGTCCTGTTCCGAACGGAGTCTCTTCGATTCTATCGCATAGTCGCGCTTAACGCCAGATGAGGACGGCGATGCGCGGCGCGGGCGGCGCG
>JBGSLI010000080.1:0-3060 GCA_041740775.1 Alteraurantiacibacter sp.
CAACGCTTGGCGTGTTGCTGGCTGGCGAGAAAACTCCGCGCGGCTGGGCCAATGGCAAGGCTGTGCTGTTCGATGCCTTCGATGCCAAGGCCGAGGCCGAGGCGCTGCTGGCCGAAGCGGGCGCGCCGGTGGATAAATTGCAGGTGCTGGGCGAGGCGGGTGTCCAGTTCCACCCCGGCCAGTCAGCCACGCTGCGGCTCGGTCCCAAGACGGTGCTCGCCCGCTTCGGCGCGCTGCACCCGGCCACGCTCGATGCCTTCGACATCGATGGCCCGGTTATGGCGGTGGAAGTGTATCTCGATGCGATCCCGCCGAAAAAGGGCAAACCCGGCTTCGCCAGACCCGATTTCGCTCCGCCCGCGCTACAGCCGGTAAAGCGCGATTTCGCCTTTCTCGTCCCCGCCGCGCTTGCCGCTGCCGATCTGCTGCGCGCGGTGAAGGGCGCCGACAAGAAGAACATCGTAGATGCCCGCGTGTTCGATGTGTTCGCCGGGCAAGGCGTGCCCGAGGGCAGCAAGTCCATCGCCATCGAGGTGACCCTCCAGCCGGGCGAGGCCAGCTACAAGGACGCCGATCTGAAGGCGATTTCGGACGCGGTGATCGCGGCAGCGGCAAAGCTGGGGGCGGAGCTGCGCGCTTGATCATGACAACCAATTCCCGCCGCACCTTCGCCATCATCTCGCATCCCGATGCGGGCAAGACCACGCTCACTGAAAAGCTGCTGTTGCAGGGCGGGGCGATCCATCTGGCGGGCGAGGTCAAGGCGCGCGGGGCGGCGCGGCGCGCGCGCAGCGACTGGATGAAGATCGAACAGCAGCGCGGCATCTCGGTCACCTCCAGCGTGATGACCTTCGAGAAACAGCACGAAGGCGAGACGATCACCTTCAACCTGCTCGACACGCCGGGCCACGAGGATTTTTCCGAAGACACCTATCGCACGCTGACAGCGGTCGATTCGGCGATCATGGTGATCGATGCCGCCAAGGGGATCGAGCCGCAGACGCGCAAATTGTTCGAAGTCTGCCGCCTGCGTTCGGTGCCGATCATCACCTTCGTCAACAAGGTGGACCGTGAAGGGCGCGACCCGTTCGAGACGCTGGACGAGGTGGCGGATATGCTCGCGCTCGATGTGTCACCGCAGATGTGGCCCATCGGCATGGGCGGATTGTTCGAAGGCGTGATGGATTTCCGCACCGGCGAAGTGGCGCGCCCCGAAGGACCGTCGAAGGAATATCTGGGGCGGCGCGACAGCGATGCGGCGATTCCCGAAAACTACCGCGACGAGATCGAACTGGCGCGCGGCGGTTATCCCGAATTCGATCTGGAAGCCTATCGCAACGGCGATCTTACCCCGGTCTATTTCGGATCGGCGCTCAAGATTTTCGGGATCGAGGAACTGATCGACGCCATCGCCCGCTACGCCCCGCCGCCGCGCCCGCAGCCTGCGGGGGAAGAACTGATCGCGCCGAGCCGCGACGAGGTGACCGGCTTCATTTTCAAGGTGCAGGCCAATATGGACCCGATGCACCGTGACCGGATCGCCTTCATGCGGCAGGTTTCGGGCACCTTCAAACGCGGCATGAAGCTGGTGCCGAGCGGGCTGGGCAAACCCATCGCGGTGCATTCGCCGATCCTGTTCTTCGCGCAGGACCGCGAACTGGCCGATACGGCGGAAGCCGGGGACATCATCGGCATTCCCAACCACGGCACTTTGCGGGTGGGCGATACGCTTTCCGAAAAGAACATTATCCGCTTCACCGGCCTGCCCAATTTCGCGCCCGAAATCCTGCGCCGGGTGCAATTGCGCGATCCGACCAAGACCAAGCAATTGAAGAAGGCGCTGGACGATCTTTCCGAAGAGGGGGTGATTCAGGTGTTCTACCCGGTAATCGGCGGATCGAGTATCGTCGGCGTGGTGGGGCAATTGCAGCTGGAAGTGCTGATTTCGCGGCTGGAGGCCGAATACAAGGTGGAAGCTGCGCTCGAAGCCAGCCCGTTTGCCACTGCGCGCTGGATCAAGGGGCCGCAAGCCAGGCTCGACGAATTCGAACGCTTCAACCAGGGCAATCTGGCCAAGGACCGCGACGGCGATCTGGTGTTCATGGCCCGCAGCGCGTGGGATGTCGGCTACCAGCAGGAAAAGAACCCCGAGATCGCGTTTTCGGCCACCAAGGAGCGGTGACAGCGGCGGGCGATCGGCTTAACCTGACATCATGGCCGATTTTACCGACACCCTCACCCCCAAACACATCGCGATGATCGCGCGCCAGCCGGTGTTCTTCGTTGCTACCGCCGCGCCCGGTGCGCGGATCAACCTGTCGCCCAAGGGGCTGGCCGATACGTTTCGCGTGCTCTCGCCCGGCCGGGTGGCCTGGCTCGATCTGGGCGGTTCGGGAAACGAGACCAATGCGCATCTGATCGCGGATGATAATGGCAAGGGGGGCCGGATCACGCTGATGTTCTGCAATTTCGAAAATCCCGCACTGATCCTGCGCATCTATGGCCGGGGCAGGCCGGTGCTGCCGTGGGAGCGCGATTGGGACGGACTGACCGCGCATTTCACCCTGCTGCCGGGCACAAGGCAGATCTTCGATGTGGCGGTGGACAGCGTGCAGACAAGCTGCGGTTGGGGCGTTCCGGTGATGCATTTCGATCACGAGCGCGCAACGCTGGTCAAATATCACGCGCAGGCCGACCCTGCCGAATGGGCGGGCAAGCACAAGCGGCGGCGGGAAAGCATCGACGGCCTGCCCACGCGCCCGACCGATCGCTATATCGCCGGGACCTTGCCGACGCCGGAAGGCTGATGCGACTGACCTTTGCCAGCTACAACATCCACAAGGGCGTGGGCGCGGACGGGCGGCGCGATCCGCTGCGCATTCTCGATGTGATCGATGAACTGGGCGCGGATGTCGTCGCCTTGCAGGAAGTCGATATCCGCTTCGGCAACCGCCAGAGCGTGCTCGATCTGGGCGATATTCTGGCGCGCGGCTGGCAGGTGGGCGCGGTGCCCACGCTGCCTGCCAGCATGGGCTGGCACGGCAACGCGCTGCTGGTGCG
>JBGSLI010000081.1:0-3351 GCA_041740775.1 Alteraurantiacibacter sp.
TGTCGGCGACCGTGGTGGCCAGCCCCCGCGCTTCGAGCTGATCGGCGGCCTTTAGCGCTTCGGCCAGCCTGGTGCCGAGCGAGAGGATTGCCACCTTTCCGCCGCGTGCCGCATCGCCGCGCACCACCCGGCCCTTGCCGATTTCGAGCAATTGCGGGATTGCCGGCATCTCCACCCCCACGCCATTGCCGCGCGGATAGCGGAAGGCAATCGGGCCGCTGTCATGCTCGGCTGCGGTGTAGGTCATATGCACCAGCTCCGCCTCGTCGGCGGGGGCCATCACCACGAAATTGGGCAGGCTGGCAAGATAGGTGAGATCGAAGCTGCCCGCATGGGTGGCGCCATCCGCGCCCACCAGCCCCGCCCGGTCGATCGCAAAGCGCACGGGCAGGTTCTGGATCGCCACATCGTGGACTACCTGATCATAGGCGCGCTGGAGAAAGGTGGAATAGATCGCCGCGAAGGGCCGCATTCCCTGCGCCGCCAGCCCGGCGGCAAAGGTCACCCCGTGCTGTTCGGCAATGCCGACATCGAAGGCGCGATCGGGATGCGCGGCGGCGAATTTGTCCACCCCGGTGCCGCTGGGCATGGCGGCGGTGATGGCGCAGATGCGCGGATCGGCATCGGCCAGCCTGGCCAGCGTTTCGCCGAACACGTTCTGATAGGCGGGCGGCCCGGCGCTGGATTTGGCCTTTTCGCCGGTGACGACATCGAATTTGGGCACACCGTGATATTTGTCCGCGCTGTCTTCGGCGGGCGCATAGCCCTTGCCCTTCTGGGTGACGACATGGACGAGGATCGGCCCCTGTTCGCTGTCGCGCACGTTTTCCAGCACCGGCAGCAGATGATCCAGATTGTGCCCGTCGATCGGGCCGACGTAATAGAAGCCCAGTTCCTCGAACAATGTCCCGCCGGTCACCATGCCGCGGGTGTATTCTTCCGCCTTGTGCAGCGAATTGTGGACGCGGCGGCTGATCTTGCCCACCACCCGGCTGGCGAGCGAGCGCAGGCCGAGATATTCGCTGGAGGATACCATCCGCGCGAGATAGGCCGAAAGCCCGCCCACCGGCGGGGCGATCGACATGTCGTTATCGTTGAGGATCACGATCAGGCGATTGCCCGCGCTTTCGGCATTGTTCATCGCTTCATAGGCCATCCCGGCGCTCATCGCGCCGTCGCCGATCACCGCGATCGCCTTGCCCGGCCTGTCCGTCAGCCGGTTGGCCACGGCAAAGCCGATCCCGGCCGAAATCGAGGTGGAGGAATGCGCCGCGCCGAAAGGATCATATTCGCTCTCGCTGCGCCTGGTAAAGCCTGAAAGCCCGCCGCCCTGGCGCAGCGTGCGGATGCGGCTGCGCCGGCCGGTGATGATCTTGTGCGGATAGGCCTGGTGACCCACGTCCCAGATCAGCCGGTCTTCGGGCGTGTTGAAAAGGTAATGCAGCGCCACCGTCAGTTCGACCACGCCGAGGCCCGAACCAAGGTGCCCGCCCGTGGAGCCCACCGCGTCGATCATCTCGGCGCGCAATTCATCGGCAAGCTGACGCAGTTGTTCGGGCTTCAACCGGCGAAGATCGGCGGGAATGTCGATAGTGTCGAGCAGCGGTGTTTGGGGACGTGATCCAGTCATCAGCGTGTCTTACACGGCAAATTCTGGCCTGTCGATGAACGCTTCATCGATGAATAAGCACGGTCTGCCGCAGATCATCCCGCACAATCGCGGCACAGCCCGCGCAATTCGACCACCGGGCGGACGTTGGTATAACCTGCCTTGTGCCCCGCTTCGCGCAGCGCACCGGTCAATTTATCATCGTCGAAATGATCGGCCTGGCCGCAATCGTCGCAGATCAGGAAGATGCAATCGTGGCGGCATCCGGGGTGGGTATTGGCGAGATAGGCGTTGGCGCTTTCGATCCGGTTGGCCAGATTGGTGCGCACGAACAGATCGAGAATGCGATAGACGCTGTTGGCCGCCACGCGCTTGCCGCGCGCCTTGCCCACGTCCTCGGCGATGTCATAGGCGCTGGCCGGGCGTTCGCGCGCAGCAAGAGCGCAAAACACGTCCCCGCGCATGGCGGTCCATTGTTCGCCCGCTTCGGTGAGGACGGAGGCGGCTTCGGCGATCAGCCGGTCGCCCGAATGTTCATGGTGGTGATGATGCGCTGCCATTGCCTGTACATAGGCGCAAGGCCGCCAATCGGCAATCAGCCGGTGCGAAAACGCGCGCGCCAGAGGCCGGGGAAGTTTACCCGCAAGGCCTGCACCTTGGGCGCATCCCAGCGGCGGATATAGGCGCTGTCGGGATTTCGCAGCAGGTAATCCTGGTGATAGGCTTCGGCCGGATAGAAGCGCTGGTGATCCTCTATCTGCACCACCACGGGATTGTTCCACACCCCCGATTGTCCCATCTGGCGGACATAGGCCTGCGCCACCGCGCGCTGTTCTGCCGTTAATGGCACGATCGCGGCGCGGTACTGCGTTCCGCGATCGGGGCCCTGACGGTTGAGCAAAGTGGGGTCCGCGCCGACCGAAAACAGGATCTGCAGCAATTGGTCATATCGCACGACAGAAGGATCATAGGTAACCCGCACCGCCTCTGCATGGCGGGTGAAGCCGCCCGAAACGCGCGCATAGGTGGCATTGGCCGCAGTGTCGCCGTGATAGCCCGCCACCGCGCTTGTCACCCCGCGGGTGTGGCTGAAGATCGCCTCGATCCCCCAGAAGCAGCCACCGGCGAAGATCGCGGTCTGCAATCCGCGTTCATCCGCCTGGCGTGCGGCCACGGGTGCATCAAAAATGTCTTCGGCAAATGCGCTGGCAGGCAGCGCGAGCGCGCCAATGGCCAGCGCCATGGCGGCCACGAATGGCCTGAACGCCATCAGGCCCCGCCGAGCGGCGGCAGAATGCTCGCCACCATTATCGCAGCAGTCAGACCAAATCCCAGCAGGAAGGAACGGAAGAGATCGCGGGAAAATAAGGTCATGGCGGTTGTCCGGTTGGTGTTGTGTCGTAAAGTTGTTCGTTCGCAAGTAGCGTGAGGTTACTTTCGGGTCGATGAATTCACCCACGCCCCTTCGTTCAGGCAAACGCCTGCGCCGATCATGGTCAAGATTGGGTTAACGCGGTCCGGTGATTGCGCCGCTTCAGTGCCTGAAGTGGCGCATCCCGGTGAACACCATAGCGATCCCCGCTTCGTCTGCTGCGGCGATCACCTCATCGTCGCGCATCGATCCGCCGGGCTGGATCACCATCGTCGCCCCGGCCTCGATCGCGCTCAGCAGGCCGTCGGCGAAGGGGAAGAAGGCATCCGATGCCACCGCGCTGCCCAGTGTCATCGGCTGCGCCCAGCCC
>JBGSLI010000082.1:0-1749 GCA_041740775.1 Alteraurantiacibacter sp.
CATCGTCGGCGCAAGCCCCGCGCAGCCGACGATGGCGGCGACGGTGATATCGGCAGGGCGCATGGCGGCTTCGCACAACGCCTGCGCGCCGCCTGCGGTCTCAATGCGGGTGCCGGAAAGATGCTGGCGCAGTTCGGGCAGGCATTTTTCGTCGCCGACGACCGCGATTTCCGCGCCGAATTCGATGGCAAGCCGGGCCAGCTTCTCGGCCGAACAATTGGCGCTGAGCGCGACGATATTCCACCTGTCGCGATCATGCCGGATCAGATCGAGCGTTGAATCGCCGATCGAGCCTGTTGCGCCGAGAATGGAGATCGTGCGGGTCATATGCCGAGGATAGAGCCAAGCAGCGCCGCGAACAATGCAAGCGCAAAGGAGACAGCCACCAGCCCGTCTACCCGGTCAAAAACGCCGCCGTGGCCGGGAATGATGCTGGAACTGTCCTTTACCCCGGCCCGCCGCTTCAGCCAGCTTTCAAGAAAGTCGCCCGCCTGCGCGCAGATCGCAATTGCCACGCCGAAGATGGCGGCAAACAGCATGTCGGCAAGGGGCAATCCCTGCGGGTCCATCGGCCATGCCGCCTCGGCAGCCAGCACCAGAGCCGCCAGCAGCGCGCCACCGCCCAGACCGGCCCAGGTTTTGGACGGGCTGACCCGCGGGGCTATCTTCGGCCCACCGATCGTTCTTCCGGCGAAGTATGCGCCAACATCGGTGGCAATCACGCCCAGCATGATTTCGATCAGAAAGCTGCGCCCGATATCCCCAAGAAACCAGCCCGCCATGCCAATGTAGATTGCCCCAGCCACGATCCCGATGGCTTTGCCCACCCATCCAAACGAAGTCTTCAGAACCAGACGCAGCAATTCGACATAGCAGGCCAGGGAAACGGCATAAATGAACCCCCTGAGCCAGCCCCCGCCAAGCCACAGCGCGCCCCCCGCGACTGCCAGCATGACAATCGCCGACAGCGTCCGCACGCCGAGGTCGGATTTCTTGGCAGCGGCGGCGCTCACCAAATCCTCCCCCACCGGGGGAGGGGGACCATGCGCAGCATGGTGGAGGGGCACGGGCGAATTGGCGGAGCCAAGAGGTGCAACGCTTTCGGAACGTACCCCTCCACCACTTCGTGGTCCCCCTCCCCGTCCCGGGGAGGATTTTCAACGCCCGCCATATCGCCGCTCCCGCTTTGCGAATTCCTCGCACGCCGCGCGCAGGTGCTCCTCGTCACAGTCCGGCCAGAGCACGTCTGTAAACAGCATTTCCGCATAGGCGGCCTGCCATAGCAGGAAATTCGACAATCGCACCTCGCCGCTGGTGCGGATCAGCAGGTCTAATGGCGGCAGATCGGCGGTGTAGAGGTGTTTCTCCAGCGCCGCGCAGGTCACTTCGCCCTCCCCCGCGGCCAGCGCCGCCGCGCGGACGATCTCCTGCTGCGCACCATAGTTCAGCGCTACCGCCAGCGTCCGCTCGCCGCCTGCAGTGCGCTCCAGCGCGTCTTCCAGCCTGGCCACGATATCGGGCGCAAAGGCCTTGTAATCGCCGATGATCTTCAGCCGTACACTGCGCGCGATCATATCCTTCAGATTGGCTTCGATGAACCGCCGCATCAGGCTCATCAGGTCGGAGATTTCCTCCTCCCCGCGCTTCCAGTTCTCGCTGCTGAAAGCGTAGAGCGTCAGGCATTCCAGCCCCAGCGCCCCGGCGGCCTCCACCGTGCGCTTCACCGCATCCCCGCCCGCCTTGTGGCCG
>JBGSLI010000083.1:0-2628 GCA_041740775.1 Alteraurantiacibacter sp.
GCCGCCGGGCTGGATCGTCCATTGCGGCGGCGGGCCGGATGATGGAGTGGCGGTGGGCGCGGCGGAGGCGGTGGGTGTCGGCGCGGCTGTCTCGACGGCCTCATTGGCGACCTCGTCCGACCCGGCATCAGGAGTCGGTTCGCCTTCGGGCAGAGCGGCATCGTTGCTTTCGTCCACAGCGGGAGCAGTCCCGCCTTCGGCTGCGGCAGAGGCGATTTGCGCGGCGGCCGACTCATCAACGCCATTGCCCACCCGCACCAGCACCAGCAGCCCCAGCGCCACTACCGCCGCCCCCATGATCATCGCAAACACGCCCGATCCGCCCGGAGACATGCGCGCCAGCAATTGGTCCCTGATCAGGAACTGGTGCCGCAGCGCGCCCGCCACATGCAGCGCGAACAGCGCAATCCCGCCCCAGGCCAGCAATTCATGGCTTTCCTCGATCGCCTCGTTCAGCCCGGCGGGCAGCGGCAGATGCGGCAGCGGGATGGTGCCGAACAACAGCGTGGGAACGCTGATCGGCGCGGTTGAAACCAACGCCCAGCCGGTGAGAGGCAGAGCGATCATTACCACGTAAAAACCCACATGCACCGCCTTGGCGAGCCAGCCGGTGATCCCCGCTTCGGCCGGTGGCGGGCGATTGTCGCCCATCCGCCAGCGCCACACGAGCCGCGCTAGGCTGAGCACGAGGATGGTGATGCCGATCGATTTGTGCAGCTGGTAAAGCTGGAAACCGCTGGCATCCTTGGGCATGGCAAAACCCAGCGCCAATTGCCCCGCCAGCGCCAGCGCGATCACCCAGTGAAGCAGCATCGCCCCGCCCGAATAGCGTTTCTGCACTTCGTTCATCGCCTGCTCCTGTTCATCAACCGCCACGCGCGCAACGCATATCCTGCCTGCGCGCGCGGGCAAACATCTTTCCTACACAAACCGTATCGGTTCACGCGCATGCGCAAATCAACCGTAACGGAGTATTTGCCATGCCTTTCCTCGAATCGATCATCGGCCCTGTCGCCTCGATCATCGACAAGATCATTCCCGACAAGGAAGCGCGCGACCGCGCCAAGCTCGAACTCATCCGGCTCGAAGGCACGCAGGAAATGCAGCAGGTCGAACAGCGCCTGTCGGCCATCATCGCCGAAGCCCGCAGCACCGATCCGTGGACCAGCCGCGCGCGGCCCAGCTTCCTTTATGTAATGTATGCGATGATCCTGTTCGCCATGCCGATGGGCGTGCTGGCCGCCTTCAACCCGCAGATGGCGCGCGATATCGGCGCAGGGATGAACGATTATCTGGGCGGCCTGCCCGAACCGCTCTACGCCTTGTTCGGCACCGGCTATCTCGGTTACACCGCCGCGCGCCAGTGGGGCAAGGCGAAGGGAGTGGATCGGTAAAGGCGATCTTTACCTGGTTTCGCCAGGCTCCTGCCTGAACCGCACCAGTCAAACGAGCCGCCGCCATGTCGATCAGTTCCTTGTTCAGCGCCCTTGTCGGCCTTGCGATGCTGGCGGGCTGTTTCTGGTTCATTCTGCATTTGCAGCAGAAGCGCTGGAACTGGTTTTCTTCCCGCTTCGGCGTGCGCCAGATTCCCGATGAAATCGCCAGCAAACCCGGTGCCGCCATTGTCTTCAGCAGTGCGCCTAACCGGGAACTGCTGGCGAGCGATTACACAACCTGTCGTTCGATCACGCTGGCGATGCACCGCAAGGGATTGTCCGTCCGCGTGCGCGGGCCCAATTATTACGCGAACCAGCCCTTCCTGCTCCCGTTCGAAGGACTGCGCGTCCAGCCTTCGCGCTGGCCGGATTTGTTGTATGACACGGTGGCTGTGAGCCATCGCCGGTTGCCCGGTGCCTATCTGATCATGGCGAAGGATGATATCGACTGGGCCATTGCACAAGGTGCGCCGATCACCATTGGCCAACACGAAGAGAGCCGCTAAGGCCGCTTCCATGACCGATACAGTAATGATCCTCAACGGCCCGAACCTCAACCTGCTCGGCATGCGCGAGCCGGAGATTTACGGCTCGCAGACGCTGGATGATCTGGCCACGCGGCTGGAAGAGAAGGCCGGCGCGTTGGGCCTCGCCATCGATATGCGCCAGTCGAACCACGAGGGGCACCTGTGCGACTGGCTGCACGAAGCGCAGGCCGACAGCGCCAAAGCGGTGATCCTCAATGCGGGCGCGCTCACCCACACCAGCCTGGCGCTGTATGATGCCATCCGTTCGATCCGCATCCCGGTGATCGAAGTCCACATCTCCAATCCCGCCGCGCGCGAGGCCTATCGCCACAAGAGCTATGTCGGCATGGCCGCCCTCGGCACGATCGCAGGTTTCGGCGCCTTCGGCTACGAACTGGCGCTGGAGGCTGCGGCCCGGCTGTAGCCGCGCGCGCTCTTGCCTTGCGGCGCGACAGGCTCTAGCCCGGCTGACATTCTGTCTGATACTGTATTGGGGATTGCATGGCCGATAATAAGGCTCCCGCCGCTCGCCGTAATGGCATGAATATCGATGCTGCGCTCGTGCGCGAGCTGGCCGATATGCTGGCCGATACCGGCCTGACTGAAATCGAGGTGGAGGATGGCGACCGGCGCATACGCGTTGCGCGCGCCGCCGCGCCCGCACC
>JBGSLI010000084.1:0-3374 GCA_041740775.1 Alteraurantiacibacter sp.
GCAAGTGCGGGCACCACCTCGCCCTGCGCATCGAAGGCGACCAGCCCGCTGTGGGTGGCGGCGCGGACATGCTGGGCGGCGGCCGACAGGCGCAGATCATCGGCAAACACCGTTTCCGGCGTGCCGATCAGCGCCACATCCAGCGCGCCGTCATCGCCTGATCCGCAGCCGCCGATCAGCAGCACGGCGGCCAGCGCCAGCACAGCGCGCCGGGCGTGATTGCGGTGAGGAAAGGGGCGGCGCATCTGGTCCATCGCCTGCTGCGATAGGCCGCAGCGCGGCGCGCATCAACCGCCAGTGCGCGGCGTGGCGACCAGATCTGCTTGGATCAGATCAGATCTTGCGCAGCGAAAACGGATCCTCGCCAAAGGTCTGGCGCGGGCCGCGTACATCATAGGTGCTGGCCACTCCGGCAATCGGCGCGCGCACCAGCCGGGGGTCGATCTCGTCGACAAAGGCGATGCCGAAGCGGTTGTCCTGCTTCCACGCCACCGATCCTTCGATCCAGCCGATATTGCGAAGTTCCACCGCCACATGCGCGCCGCGCAGCACGCGGACATCGCCTTCGGCCATCATCCCGCCTGCGGAAAGATTGCGCACCTTGACGCGGGCCGGTGCATCCTGGCCATCGACGCGAACCTGCGCCAGCAGAAACAGGCTGTCGCGGCCGACCTGACGGGTATCGACATTGCTCATCGCGTTTACTCGTGCCCTCGATGCTCTGCCCAATTGAACCGGCCTGTTTCGCAGTCGGCCGGAGGGCTTTGGAATGCGAAACGAATTGCTCCGCAGAAGCCTAACCGGAGGTTAATTTCCCAGCGCAAATGTAAAACTGTCCCGGATGGGGTCAGTCGTCGCGGGAAATCTTCTCACGCCTCTCGTGCGCGGCCTGTGCCTCCACCGTCATGGTGGCGATCGGGCGGGCGATCAGGCGGTGGATGCCGATCGGCTCGCCGGTTACCTGGCACCAGCCGTATTCGCCATCGTCGATCCGGCGTAGCGCGGCTTCGATCTTGGCGATCAGCTTTCGCTGCCGGTCGCGGGTGCGCAATTCGATGCCCCAATCGGTCTCGCTCGACGCGCGATCGTTCAGATCGGGTTCGCGGATCGGCCCCTCCTGCAGGCTTTGCAACGTGCCTTCCGAAGCCAGCATCACCGATTTCTTCCATTCGAGCAGCAGCACGCGGAAATAATTGAGTTGCCTGTCCGACATATAGGCTTCGTCTTCACCGGGCGTGTAATCGCGCGGCAGCGCCCGCTTCGCTTTGGTCAGGATGTCGATGTCGTCATGCGTGGCAGTAGCCATCAGGTGCTCCGGATCCCTCTACACTGGGCCTTCCCTGCTGCGGCAGCGGCCGCCCGTTTACCGGGTCTGACACCACGCACCGCAAAGGCGTATCGGTCGGGCGCGCCTATAGGGGCGGCTTGGGGGCCGCACAAGCCGCAATCTGGAACATGATGTGTAAAGAAATTGCTTGGCGATCAACGGCAGCGAACCGCTCTTGCTGGACCTGGCGCGACTGCCCGGCCGCGTTCTGCCCGCTGCACTGCAAAAACCTTCCCGCGCGTTAACCATTTGTTGACCGGCTTGGTCAAAACATCGGCGCATGGGAGGCCGGGCAGTCAAGCCGGGCCGGAAACAGGGGATACGAAGATCATGGAACTGGCCAGGATCGAAACATTCGCCAAGGTGGAACCCGCCGATGTGAGCGGTGCCGACATGCTGGTGGCGCGCTGCCTTGCCGCCGCCGCCGATGGCGACATCAACGCTTATTACGATCTGGGCGTGGCATTTTCCACCGGCAGCCACGGGGTCGGCAGCGATCTGATCGAAGCGCACAAATGGTTCAACCTTGCCGCCACCAGCGGGCACGAGGCGGCGGCGTGGTGCCGGGCGGACATATCCGACGAAATGACCGCGCGCGAAATCTCCGAAGCCCAGCGCCGCGCCCGCGAATGGCTGCGCCAGGGCGATGCCCGCGCCGCCTGATCAATTCTGGCGGAAGGGCACACGCCGCGAAAGGTGCAGCCGGTCCATCGCCACCCCGCGCCGTTCGGCTTCGAGAAATTCGGCCACCGCCCGGCGAAAGCCCGGATCGGCGATGAAATGCATCGATGTGGTGGCCACCGGTTCATATCCGCGCGCCAGCTTGTGCCCGCCTTGCGCGCCCGCCTCCACCCGCTGAAGCCCGCGTTCGATCGCGGCATCGATGGCGCGGTAATAACACAACTCGAAATGGAGGAAGGGCCTGTCCGCCAGACAGCCCCAGTAACGGCCGTATAGCGCCTCATCACCGATGAAATTGAGCGCGCCCGCAATCGGCCTGCCGTCCTCGAACGCCAGCAGCAGCAGCAGCCGGTCGGCCATCCGCTGTCCGAACATATCAAAGGCCGCGCGGGTCAGATAAGGCGTGCCCCATTTGCGCGCGCCGGTATCCTGATAGAACGCCCAGAAGGCATCCCAATGTTCGGGCCTTATGTCATCGCCGCCCAGCGCCCGCACGGTGATGCCCGCATTCGCCGCCTGCCGTTCCTTGCGCAGATCCTTGCGCTTTCGCGATGTCAGCGTGGCGAGGAAATCGTCGAAATCGTGATAGCCGCGATTGGTCCAGTGAAACTGGATATCCTCGCGCCGCAGCCAGCCCGATGCTTCGAACAGCGGCACCTGCGCCGGTTCGACAAAGGTGGCATGCGCGCTGGACCAGCCGTTGCTGGCCACCAGTTGTTCGGCAGCGCGCAGCAATGGACCGGCGTAAACCGGATCGGCCAGCAGCAGGCGCGGGCCGGTAGCGGGAGTGAAGGGCGCGCTGATCTGCAATTTGGGATAATAGGCGCCGCCCGCGCGGTGCCAGGCATCGGCCCAGCCGTGATCGAACACATATTCGCCCTGGCTGTGCAGCTTGAGATAGCTGGGCATGGCACCAAGCAGCCTGCCCGCCGCATCTTCCAGCACCAGCGGCGCGCTTTGCCAGCCGGTGCTGCCGTCCTCGCCAAGCCGGTCGACGCTGCCCGATTCCTCCATCACGGTGAGGAAATCGTGGCTGACGAAGGGATTGCCGCTGCCCGCCAGCCGGTCCCATTCCGCCTTTGCAATATCGCCCACGGCGGGAAGGATGCGGGCGGTCAGCGCGGTGTCGGCCATGCGTCCCTATCTAGGCAAAACCGTCCCACGCCGCCACCCCCGCGCCTTCCAGTATAGGCACTGCCCCTGCTGCCCGCGCAGTTTCGATCTGCGCCGCGCTGCGCACGGTCCAGGTCAGCAGCGCCAGACCCCTTGCTGCCTGCCGGGCGGCAAAGCGGCTGGGCAGATCGCGGATATCATAGGCGAGAAATTGCGGCCTGGCGTGGCGCAGCGAAAGCCGCCGCCTGATCGC
>JBGSLI010000085.1:0-1528 GCA_041740775.1 Alteraurantiacibacter sp.
GCGCGATAACCCCCGCCATCCGCCCGCATCTGCGCGCAGATGGCAGCCTCGATCATCTGCGCTGGCTGGCCGACACACTGGGCGATGACCCAACCGAAGCAAACCTCGCCGCAATCGATGCCGCCGCCTTTGCCGGCGATGCCGATGCGCGGCCGTGGCGGCTGGTCAAGGGGCTGATCCTTACCGGCTATTACACCTCGCGGATCGGCGGTTCGGTGGAACTGCAATATGCCGCCATTCCCGCCCGCTTCGATCCCGCCGTTCCGGTGGGGCCGGAAACGCGCGCCTTTTCGAACGAATGGACCGGGGTGGAGTTCGGCTGATGGAGCAGCACTTCGATTTCGACGCCATCGTGGTGGGTTCGGGCATAACCGGCGGCTGGTCGGCCAAACAATTGACGCAAGCCGGGCTGAAGGTGCTGATGCTCGAACGCGGGCCGGATATTCCGCACGGCAGCGGCTATACCACCGAATACAAGGCCCCGTGGGACATGCCCTTTCGTGGCAAGGGCGACGCGGAAAAATACGCCGCGCAATATCCGGTCCAGCGGCTCAATCGCCACTTCACCGAATTTACCGAAAACCACTTCGTCAATGATGCCGAAAACCCTTACCAGACCGGCGAAGGCGGCGCGTTCAACTGGTTCCGCAGCTACAATCTGGGCGGGCGTTCGCTCACCTGGGGGCGGCAGACCTATCGCTGGTCGGATTGGGATTTCGATGCCAACCGCCGCGATGGCCACGGCACCGATTGGCCGATCCGCTATGCCGATATCGCCCCCTGGTATGATCTGGTGGAAGACTTCATCGGCGTTTCGGGATCGGCTGAGGGCCTGCCGCAATTGCCCGATGGCGTGTTCCAGCCGCCGATGGCGCTCAATCCGGTGGAAGCCGCGCTGCGACAGAGCATTTCCGCGCGCTGGCCCGAACGGCGGCTGATGGTGGGCCGCACCGCCAATCTGACGCAGGCCAAGCCCGGACGCGCGCCGTGCCAGTATCGCGCGATCTGCCAGCGCGGCTGTTCCTATGGCGCCTATTTCTCCACCCAGTCGAGCACGTTGCCCGCCGCGCGCGCGACCGGAAACCTGACGCTGATTACCGATGCGGTGGTGGAGGGGATCGACCACGATCCTGCCACCAACCGCGTCACCGGCGTGCGCTGGATCGATCGCAGCGACAACAGCCGCAAGCGTGCCAGCGCGCGGATGGTGTTCCTCAATGCGGGCAGTTTCAATTCGGTCCATTTGCTGCTCAACTCGGCCAGCGAGGCGATGCCGCAGGGCCTCGCCAACCGGTCCGGCGTGCTGGGCCGCTACATCATGGACCATGCCAGCACGCTGTCTGCCGCCGCGCTGATTCCGGGTTTCGAGCACGTCACCACTTTCGGCAACCGGCCCACCGGCGTGGTGATCGCGCGTTACCGCAATCTTGATGAGATGGATGGGCAGGGGCATACGCGCGGCTATTCGTTTCAGGGCGGGGCGCTGCAATCGGCGTGGGTACGGGGCAAGCGCGAGGCGGGGATCGGC
>JBGSLI010000086.1:0-14125 GCA_041740775.1 Alteraurantiacibacter sp.
CGAAGCGGGTTACGTGGGTGAGGATGTCGAAAACATCATCCTCAAACTGCTCCAAGCCTCGGATTATAATGTCGAGAAGGCCCAGCACGGGATCGTCTATATCGACGAGATCGACAAGATCACCCGCAAGGCCGAAAACCCCTCGATCACCCGCGACGTTTCGGGCGAAGGCGTGCAGCAGGCGCTGTTGAAGCTGATGGAAGGCACCACCGCCAGCGTTCCGCCGCAGGGTGGGCGCAAGCATCCGCAGCAGGAATTCCTGCAGGTGGACACCACCAATATCCTGTTCGTCGTCGGCGGGGCCTTTGCCGGGCTGGACAAGATCATCGGTGACCGGCTGCAAAAGCGTTCGATCGGCTTCGGTGCCAATGTGGAGGAACCGAGCAAGGCCAAGATCGGCGAAATGCTGGAGAAGTGCGAGCCGGAAGATCTGCTCAAATTCGGCCTGATTCCCGAATTCGTCGGTCGCCTGCCGGTAATCGCCACGCTGCACGACCTCGACGAGGAAGCGCTGGTGACGATCCTGAAGGAACCCAAGAACGCGCTGGTGAAGCAATATCACAAGCTGTTCGAGCTTGAGGATGTCGAACTCACCTTCACCGAGGATGCGCTGGTAGAAATCGCCAAAAGGGCGATAAAGCGCAAAACCGGCGCGCGCGGCCTGCGCTCGATTGTCGAGGCGATCCTGCTCGACACCATGTTTGATCTGCCCTCGATGGAGGGCGTATCCGAAGTGGTGGTGGATGCCGATGTGGTGGAGGGCCGCAAGGAACCCGTGCGCGTAATGGACGGCAGCCAGGGCAAGAAAAAGGAACAGGCGGCTTAAGCGGGCGGCTTTTCAGCGTCGCATTCGGGAAGGGATTTGCTCTTCCTGACAATGAACCAGTTCCACGATGTCCTGGATCAGCAAGTCGATTCTCCCGCCTCTGTAGGTCCTGATCCCGATTTCAGCCGGATCCTCCGGCCCCGCATCCGCGAGTTCGATGAAATAGAATCCGTCATCCTGACCGGTCACCCGAGCGTAATCGTAAGTGAGCGCATCGATGCGCCCATTTTCCTCGAAAATCTCAAGATGGCGATCAGATTCGAACTTGTAGAGATAAGTGGGCCTGTCGCACCGTTCCCCTTGATAGACATAATAGCCCAACCGGACCGGTACTTGACCAAGAATTCCCTCGGCAGCACTGCCCGGATTGCTTGCAACAGGCGGCGAACCAGCGGCAAATTTCGGATCCAGCGTGCAGATTTCTCCTCCAATCGAGGTCCCGCCTCTGACATAACCCTGCCCGTCCCAGCGCAGGAAAGGGAAGCAATCACTACCCGGACCGCCAATTTCGAGATCGGGCCAGGCGAGGCCAGCGCGCGCGAAGAATGCGGGAATCCCACTTCCCTGATCGACGATACGCCAAGCATTGCCCTGCTGGGTCAACAGGACAAAGCCGGTGCCGCCAAAACCATGACACGCAGTGCCATAGCCCATGACGAGCGCTTCAGGGTTCCCGTCCCCGTTCAAATCGGACACTTGCTCGATCGAACCCGTTTCCTCGCCTTCGCAGGTGGTCCAGTCGTCGCCGCTGCGGGTAAACCCGGCCGCACGCATAATGGCTGCGCGATCGCCTGGCGATACTTCAGGAGCCGGACTGTTGTCGGCCTGCGCAAAATTGGCATCCGGTGACTGCCAGCAACCGGCGAGCGCGTCAGTCAGGGCCGCGCTCGAACCAGCAAGCGACAGCGAACCCAGTTGTTGCCGGTCCACTTGGACTTCAACCGTCTGACCGCCGGCAAGCGCGTCGATGAAACCAGGCTCGCCGATGGAGCCCGCGAGATAGGTCGGATCGCCAAATTTGCCCAATGGGATCGAAAAGCTGGCCCCATCGATCGTCAGCACCGATGTTACCGGATCGCGGGCAGGAGCGCGGCTGAGTTTAATGAGCAGAAAGGCTTGCGCGCCCTCGCATGCCAGGCCCATGCCGACTATGGGTCCGTTACCCGGCACGGCAGCAAGAACCGGCTGGCTCGGGTCCGCTTGTGAAACCCGCCATTGCTGGCCCTGTGCGATGGCAAGGCTGGGCAACAGGATGATGCTGCCGAATAGGACCAGACTCGCGGCCAGCCGCTTCACGATTGCCTGCATCATGATGCCTTTCTTCTTTGGGTGCATTCCGGCCACCCTTTACGGCTGGTAACGAAACGATGGCGGACAGGGCGCATATCTCTGCGCCACGGTCCGGTTGCCTGAGCATCCGCGCATTTCGGGGCTGGTGGCGCTGGTGGCGCGTGCGGAATATTCGAACAGCCAGAAGCTGGCGCCACCTCCCACTGCGGGATCGAAGAAGAAATAATTGCTGGCTGTGGCCTCGGTGCCGTAGCGCGCGCCAGCCTCCAGATGCAGCGTGCTTCCCAATCCGCTGTAGAAGCCTAACCGGTATTGATCATCGGCGAGCGACGCCCATCTGATCCACATCTCTTTGCCGCAGCCGTTGGTGAAGCGGAACCAGACGATTGCGCGCCGCGGCTGGTCGCGCGTCGGCCTGGCCTCGGAAAACTGCTCCCACTGCACGCAACCGGCGGCTTGCCCAAGGCTTTCCGCAGTCCGCATCACTCCTGATTGCTGGGCAAGGGACGGCGAGGAAACAGCGGCCAGAAGGCAACCACAAGCGATATACCGGCGGAACCTTCTGCTCATCTTTCCTGCCTTGCAAAACCGCAGCCAAACTGGAAGAAAATCAGGATATCATATCTGGATGGTTAGGCAACCCTGCGTGGGAACCGGACTCTTACGCCGTCCCCCGCATGTATTCGTCCCCCCCTTTGTTTGGTCGGCCCAGTCGCAACCGCCTTTGTGGAGCGCTTCTTACTTCATGCGCACCCTTTGAACGCACCACAATCACTATGAACCTGAACGGTAACATGACCGATGGCGTGATGATGTTCCAGCTCTTCCGCCAAATCCCGCAGAAAGCCATCGCCCGGATGGCCGCCCGGCATCAGCAAATGCGCCGTCAGCGCGGTTTCGGTGGTGCTCATCGGCCAGATGTGCAGATCATGCACCGATGCAACGCCGGGCAGGCTTTCCAGAAATCCGCGCACCGCGCTTTCGCTGATCCGTTCGGGCACCGCCAGCAGGCCCATCGTCACGCTGTCGCGCAAAAGGCCCCAGGTGCCCCAGCCGATCACCGCCACGATCAGCAGGCTGACAATGGGGTCGATCAGCACAAACCCGGTCAGCAGGATCGCCACACCCGCCACCACCACGCCCACGCTCACCAGCGCGTCTGCCGCCATGTGCAAAAAGGCCCCGCGAATGTTGAGATCGTGCTTGCGCCCGCGCATGAACATCAGCGCGGTGGCGGTGTTGATGGCGATACCCACGCCCGCCACCCAGATCATCGTCCAGCCCTGCGGCTCCACCGGATCGATGAAGCGATGCACGGTTTCGAACAGGATCGCGCCAATCGCCACCAGCAGCAGCATGGCATTGGCAAAGGCGGCAAGGATGGTGGAGCTTTTGAGGCCGTAGGTGAAGCGCGCCGAGGGCGGTTTTCTGGCGGCAATGCTGGCCCCCCAGGCGATGATCAGGCCGAGCACGTCGGACAGATTGTGCCCGGCATCGGCCACCAGCGCCATCGAGCCTGAAAGGAAGCCGAACAACGCCTCGACGATGACGAAGGCGGTGTTGAGCGCGATGCCGATGGCAAAGGCCCGCCCGAAATCGGCGGGCGCGTGGGCGTGGGCGTGCCCGTTTCCGTGCCCTTGCCCCTGCCCATGATCGTGAGAATGCCCTGCGCCCATCGGGTTCATTCGTAAACGCATTCGTCCAGCCCGTCACGCCGGACGACGGCGATGCGCGCTTCGATCGTGTTGCCGTAACGGCGGGTGAAACCGCCCGGATTGACCGCCTCGCGCGTTTTCGGGCTGGGCAGCACCGCGGCGATGCGGCTGGCCTCGTCCGCGCTCAGCCGTGCGGCGGAATGGCCGAAATAACGCTGCGCCCCGGCCTCTGCGCCATAGGTGCCCAGCCCCGTTTCGGCGACGTTGAGATAGACTTCCATGATCCGCCGCTTGGACCACAGATTCTCGATCAGGAAGGTGAAATAGGCCTCCAGCCCCTTGCGGAACCAGCCACCGCCCTGCCACAGGAACACGTTCTTGGCGGTCTGCTGGCTGATGGTGGAGGCCCCGCGCTCGCGCGTGCCCGCCGCGCGTTCCTCCAGCGCCTGCTCGATCGCTTCGACATCAAAGCCATCGTGCGAACAGAACTTGCCATCCTCCGCCGCAATTACCGCGCTCACCATATTGCGATCGATGCGGCTCAAAGGCTCCCAGTCGCGGGTAACGCTGCGCTCGTCCATCAGCATGGTGGCGGTCCAGGTGACGGGCACGAACCGCAGCACCAGCACCAGCACCACGCTGACGAGCACGAACCACAGGATCGATTTGGCAATGATGCGAAGGGTGCGAAGCGGCATGGCGTGCCTTTACGATTGTCCGTGCACAAACGAAAGGGGCCGGACGTTGCCGCCCGGCCCCTCTCTGGTGATTCCCTTTGCGATCACGCCGCGCTTGGCAAAAGCCTTTCGCCCGCGATCCGCATCATTGCCTTTTGCAGCTTTTCGAACGCGCGCACCTCTATCTGGCGGATGCGTTCGCGGCTGACGTCGTAAACCTGCGACAGCTCTTCCAGCGTTTGCGGATCATCGGTCAGGCGGCGTTCGGTGAGGATGTGCTTTTCACGATCGTTGAGCGCAACCATCGCTTCGGCCAGCATTTCGCGGCGGACATTGGCTTCCTCGGCATCGGCCACAGTCTCGTCCTGCAAGGGGCGATCATCGGTCAGCCAATCCTGCCATTCGCCGCTGCCTTCCTCGCCGCCGCGCATCGGCGTGTTGAGCGATCCGTCACCGCCCATCATCATCCGGCGGTTCATGTTGACCACTTCCTGCTCGGGCACGCCGAGATCGGTAGCGATCTTGGTCACATCCTCAGGATGAAGGTCCGAATCCTCATAGGCTTCGAGCTGCTTTTTCATCCGCCGCAGATTGAAGAACAGCTTCTTCTGCGCGGCGGTGGTGCCCATTTTCACAAGGCTCCACGACCGCAGGATATATTCCTGAATGCTCGCCTTGATCCACCACATGGCATAGGTGGCAAGGCGAAAGCCGCGATCGGGCTCGAACTTCTTGACCCCCTGCATCAGCCCGACATTGCCTTCGGAAATGAGATCCGAAACAGGCAGGCCATAGCCGCGATAGCCCATGGCGATCTTGGCCACCAGCCGCAGATGGCTGGTCACCAATTGCGCAGCGGCTTCGCTGTCTTCATGTTCGGCATAGCGTTTGGCGAGCATATATTCCTGCTCTGCCGTCAGCACGGGGAACTTCTTGATTTCCGTAAGATAGCGGTTGAGGCTCTGCTCTCCGCTGAGTGCCGGCACACTCTTCCGATTGTTGCTCACTGTGTCCCAAACCTTTCTTGCGTCAACCGCGGGTTCCGGGCCCCTGCTGGGCGCCCGGGATTGGCGGCCACCTTCGGTGCGTTCACGCTTGTTCTATACACGCACACCTCCATAAATAGTGTGCATTTCATCGATTGGAATGACCCATTTGGTCGATAAGTTCCCGCATATCTTCCGGCAATTCGCTGGCGAAAGACAGCCGGTTACCCGTAACCGGGTGAACGAAGCCGAGAATCGCGGCGTGGAGCGCCTGACGGCGGAAATCCAGTTCCTTGAGAACTGGCCGAAGCGGTGGCGGGTCGCGTCCATAGACAGGATCTCCCAATAGCGGATGACCGATTGACGCAAGGTGAACCCGCACCTGGTGGGTTCTCCCCGTTTCCAGCCGGCATTCGACCAGCGCCGCGTGATCGAAGGTCTGGATCGTCTTGTAATGCGTTATGGCGTGTTTGCCGCGCGAGGAATCCTTGGCCAGCACCGCCATTTTCTTTCGATCCGCATCCGAACGCCCGATTCGCTCCGAAATCGTGCCCGATGCCGGGCGCGGGTGTCCGCCGCACACCGCCAGATAGGCGCGTTCGAGCGAATGATCGGCAAACTGCCGCGCCAGCCCTTCGTGCGCGGCATCCGATTTGGCCACCACGATCAGCCCGGAGGTATCCTTGTCTATGCGGTGGACGATGCCGGGCCGCGCCACCCCGCCAATGCCGCTGAGTCCCCCGCTGCCATCGCGCCCGCAATGGTGCAGCAGCGCGTTCACCAGCGTGCCATCGGGGTTGCCCGCCGCCGGATGCACCACCATTCCGGCGGGCTTGTCCACCACGATCAGATACGCATCCTCATACACCACCACGATGGGGATATGCTGGGCAAAAGCCTGTGGATCGGCGGGGGGCGGAACGTGGATGGAAAAGCTCGACCCCGCTTGAACTTTGGTGGAAGGGCTGGTGGCGGGCGCACCGTTCACCGCCACTTTCCCCTCCGCAATCAGGGCCTTCACCCGTTCGCGCGAAAGATCTGTGGCGTCGGCCAGCGCCTTGTCCAGCCGCCCGCTGCCGGGGATAATTCCGCTGAGTATCTCGCCTCTGCTCATGCTAGGGCCCTGCAACATGGTGCTGCAAGTCGCAAGGCCGGTCATCGCGGCAATCACGGCCGAAGCCGAAGCTGCGCACCCGCACGAATGCTGCGGCCTGTTGCTGGGCACCGGCGATTCGATTACCGCCGCCCTGCCCGCGCGCAATGTTCACCCTGCACCGGCACGACATTTCACCATCGATCCGCAAACACTGATAAACGCGCACCGTGCCGCGCGCGGCGGCGGGCCTTGCCTGATCGGATATTATCATTCGCACCCCCATGGCCCCGCTGCCCCTTCCCCCACCGATATCAAAGAGGCCGCGCATGATGCGCGGGTATGGGCGATAAGTGCCGCAGGCGGGATCGGCTGGTGGCGCGATACGACAGATGGTTTCGTGCCGCTTTCCCTTGCCATCGTGGATGGCTAAGGAAGCGCCATGACATCCCAGATCGATCTTGCCGCGCTGCTGTGTTCGCGGCTGTGCCATGACATGCTCAGCCCCGTGGGCGCGCTCAACAACGGGCTGGAACTGCTCGCCGACGAAAAAGACCCGGAAATGCGCCAGCGCTGCTTCGAACTGCTCGAACAGAGCGCACGGACCTCGGCCAGCAAGCTCAAATTCTTCCGGCTTGCCTTCGGCGCGGCGGGCGGTTTTGGCGAACAGGTGCCCGCCGAGGAACCGCGCGAACTGCTCCAGGCGCTTACCGCGAACGATGAACGGGTAACGCTGGCGTGGAGCGTGTCCGAAGCCACGCTGGCCAAGCCGGCGGTGAAAGTGCTGCTAAATCTGGCGGCGATGGGGCTCGATTCGCTGGTGCGCGGCGGCACGCTGGAAGTCGGCGCCGAACGCAGCGACGGGGCGACCGAAATCGCCATCCGCGCTTCCGGCCCCCGAGTCGCCTTCGATGCCGCAATCGGCAAGGCGCTGTCGGGCGATCTGGCGGATGATGAACTTACCGGCCGCACTGCGCCCGCGCACATGATCCGCATTTTGGCGGGCGAACAGGGCGGCGGCGTGCAGTTCGCGCATTCGGCAGAGGCGCTGGTGCTCGGCGCGGTGCTGCCCGATCCTGAGGGCATGATCGGGTAATGAAGGACGAGCTGGTCCACCGCGAACAGCCTTCGCCCAATTTCAACGATCGGGCGCTGCCGGTATCGATGGTGGTGCTGCATTATACCGAAATGAAGCCGGTGGAGAGCGCGCTGACACGGATGTGCGACCCCCAGGCCAAGGTCAGCGCGCATTACTGCATCACCGAAGAAGGCGAAGTCATCAGGCTGGTGGCGGAGGACAAGCGCGCCTGGCACGCCGGGCAATCGTGCTGGCGGGATGTGCGCGATGTGAATTCGGCCAGCATCGGGATCGAGCTGGATCACCCCGGCCACGCGCTGGGATATCGCCCCTTTGCCGAAGCGCAGATCGATGCGCTGGTGCCGCTGCTGCACCGGATCGTGAAAGCGCATGATATCCCGCGCGCCAATGTGGTGGGCCATTCGGACGTTGCGCCTGCGCGCAAGATCGATCCGGGCGAGCTGTTCCCGTGGGATCGGCTGGCCGAATATCACCTGTGCCTGCCGCGCCCGGAAAAGCTGGAGCGCGGCGATCCCTTCGACAATGACGCCGCCTTCTACCTCGCGCTCGAACGTTTCGGCTATGACATTACCGACGGGCGCAAGGCGGCGGAAGCTTTCCAGCGCCGGTGGCGGCCCGAACGGATCAACGGCAGGATCGATGGCCAGCTGCGCGCGATTGTGTTCCAGCTGCTGCTCGACCGGGATCGCGGGTTGGCGCGCTGACGGCGGGACGCGCGCCCTGATCGATGCAGCGGCTTGATGCAGCGCAAGGCGGGGCTCCGGATTTTGCGCGATCAAGACCGCAACAGCAGCAACAGCAACAGCAAGGTTCAACGATATGGCAGCAACGCATTTCAAGGACTGGCCCGGCATGGCCGAAGGCCTTCTCCCGGCGATCAGGAACCTCCACAAGGCGCAGCCCGAAGTGATGAAGGCGTTCCGCGAGATGGGCGCGGCGGCGCATGGCGAAGGCGTGCTGGACGCCAAAACCAAGGAATTGCTGGCGGTGGCGATTTCGGTGGCGATCCGCTGCGACCCTTGCCTCACCTACCATGTCGAAGGCGCACGCAAGCACGGTGCCACGCGCGAGGAAATTGCCGAAACGATGGGGCTGGCGGTATATATGGGCGCCGGACCAAGCGCGATGTATGCGGCGCAGGCGCTGGAGGCCTACGATCAGCACAGCGAGGCAGCGGGCGGCTGAGGTGCGCACGGCGGACACCAATCCGGCAAAGAATTTACATCGGCAGCGTGCAAAATGGGATATCTTCGCCCGGTCTTGATCGACGGGGAGAGGAAAACATCATGTTTCGCAAATTGGCAGCCGAGTTCTTCGGCACTTTCTGGCTGGTGTTCGGCGGTTGCGGTTCGGCGGTGCTGGCGGCCGGTTTTCCCGGACTGGGCATCGGCTTTGCCGGCGTTGCGCTGGCCTTCGGCCTGACCGTTCTGACGATGGCCTATGCCGTAGGCGGCATTTCGGGCGGGCATTTCAACCCCGCCGTATCGCTGGGCCTGGCAGTCGGCGGGCGCTTTTCGTGGGGTGAACTGCCCGGATATTGGGCGGCGCAGGTGATCGGCGCGTTCTGCGCGGCGGGCACGCTGTTCCTGATCGCATCGGGGCAGGACGGCTGGAGCGCGGGCGGTTTTGCTTCCAACGGCTTTGGCGATCTGTCGCCCGGCGGATATTCGATGACGGCCGCCTTGCTGATCGAGATCGTGCTTACCGCAGGCTTTCTGCTGGTGATCCTGGGCTCCACATCAAAGAAGGTGCCCGGCGGCTTTGCCCCCATTTCCATCGGCCTGGCGCTGACGCTGATCCACCTCATTTCGATCCCGGTCACCAATACTTCGGTCAATCCGGCGCGTTCCACCGGCGTCGCCTTCTACGCCGAGACCGCGGCGGTATCGCAATTGTGGCTGTTCTGGCTGGCCCCGCTGGCGGGCGCTGTGATCGGCGCGGTGATCTGGCGCTATCTGCTGGCGCCCGACGAATCGCTCGATGCGATCGGCGGCGAAGGCGAATAGCGCCTGACAGGCGCACCGGCTTCCCAACGCCGCAAGCGCGCCCTATATGCAGCGTGCCGGGGGGCCGGGCAGCCGCGCCATCGCAAGATGTCGAGGAAAGTCCGGGCTCCACGAAACAAGGGTGGCGGGTAACGCCCGCCGGGCGAGGCCTTCGGGCCGAAGCTCAGGGAAAGTGCCACAGAGAGCAGACCGCCGATGGAGGGCAACCTCACAGGCAAGGGTGAAAGGGTGCGGCAAGAGCGCACCGGGGGCATGGCAACATGGCCCGCATGGCAAACCCCACCCGGAGCAAGACCGCATAGGGGTCTCTGGCTGGCAACGGCAGGGGCGTTTCGCCCCCATGAGACCCGGGTTGGTCGCTGGAGCGTGCGGAGCGATCCGCCGCGTAAGACGAATGGCTGCCTCCGCGGCGCTGATGTGCGAACATATCGGCTGCGGGACAGAACCCGGCTTACAGGCCCCCCGGCATCATTCGGGGCCGCAGAAAAAGGCCTGTTCTACCAGTCCGAGGCGGATATTGTCAGGCGGCGATCCGCTCACCTTTGATCGCGATCTGGCCCTTGCCCGTCTCAACCGCAGTCAGATAACGGCGGCTGGTCCCTTCCAGCACCAGCGCAGTCAGCCGCCCGCTGGCATAGGCACCGGTATCGATCCCGATGCGATTGCCCGCATCCACCACCTCATCGGTGATGGTGTGCCCGTGGACCACCACCAGCCCGTGCGATCTGCCGTAGCTGAGGAAGGGTTCGCGGATCCACCGCAGCGTGTGCCTTTGCTGATCATGCAGCGGAACGCCCGGTTCGATCCCGGCGTGGACGAACAGATAATCGCCCAATTGCACCAGATCCTCGAAGGATTCGATGAACTTGCGGTGTTTGGCCGGCACATGCGCTTCCATCATCGCCTGCACTTCGGCGATGTTCGCCCTGGTCAGCACCTTGCGATCGATGCCGTAGCTGTACAGCGTCTCGCGCCCGCCGTGGCGCAGGAAGTGCCGCAAAGTGTCTTTGTGGGTAAAGCTGGCGAGGAACATTTCCTCGTGATTGCCGCAAAGGATATTGATATCGCGCAGTTTCTTCCATTTGCGCGCCAGTTCCACCACGCCCGCGCTGTCCGGTCCGCGATCGACCAGATCGCCCAGCAGAATCACCTGCGATTGCACGCCGTCCTTTTCGCCCTCGGCGATATCGCTCTCGATCGCCTCGATCAGCGACATCAGCAGATGGCTGCATCCGTGGATATCGCCCACGGCATAGGCGCGCAGCCCCGGCGGCAGGCACGGAGCTTCCGGCTTGGGCTTCGATGCGCCGAACAGGGATTTGAAATATGCGATCATGGTCTTCTGTCTACGCCGTGACATAGGTGATACGCCACGCCGGGCAAAGCGGGCACGGTCGGATGCGGGCGGATGGGCACCTGTGTAGCCGAATTCCTGTCCTCGGGCTGAATGTGATGCACAATTCCCACACTGCCCGTCCACATTAGACCACGCCGGGCGGCTTGCGCAATAAGTCTTGTGCAGTGCAGCATGATTGTGCATGATGATGGTGCAATCGCGTCAATCGGCACATCCAACAGATGCCGGACCCGCGATGGCGCAGGTGGGACGAAGCATAGTTCACCACAGCAATTGAGGGAAATTGCCCATGCTTACGTCCGTCCGCAGCCTTCTGGCTGCCAGTATCGTTGCCACCACCGCGCTTTCCGTTCCTGCCCTGGCGCAGGAAGAGGACGAGGGTGTCGGCATCTCACTTTCCGCAAATGTCGCGCTGGTCAGCGAATACCGGTTTCGCGGTGTCGATCTGTCCGATGGCGATCTGGCCATTCAGGGCGGGGTCGATGTCGGCCTGCCCGCCGGCTTCTATCTCGGTGCCTGGGCCTCCTCGCTGGACGAAGATACGGTGGGCTTCGGCAGCACCGAACTCGATCTCTACGGCGGCTGGGCCGGCGAATTCGGCAATGTCTCCACCGATGTCGGGGTGATCCTCTACACCTACCCCAATGCCGGTGCCGGCGATTTCGACTATTACGAATTCTACGGTTCGGTAGGCGCGGCGATCGGCCCGGCCGAAGTGACCGTGGGCGTGGCCTATGCGCCCGAACAGGATTCGCTGGGCGGGACCGACAATTTCTATCTCTATTCCGATATCGGCGTGGGGATCCCCGATACGCCGGTCAGCATTGCGGGCCATCTGGGCTATACCGACGGCTTCCTAACCTACACCAATGACAGCAAGGCGTTCGATTACTCGATCAGCCTGGAAACCGCGATTCCCGGCTCGCCGATCTCGGTGGGAGTGGCCTATGTCGGCGTCGAAGGCGATGTGCTGGTCGATCCGAACGGCACCTTTACCGAAGATTCGGTAGTGTTCACCCTTTCTGCCAGCATCTGAGGCCGCAGCCGCAACACAACTTCGCCAGAGGCGGGGGAACGGGAGGGCTCGCACCGTCAAGGTGCGGGCCCTTTCGTTATCCTACGGCACGGATCATTCGAGCATGAAATCCACCGTGGTGACCACCCGCACTTTCTTGAATGGCGTTTCGGCCACGCCCCAGCCTCCGCCATCGCCATCGCGCGAGGTGATTTCGAAATAGCCCTGCGTCGCTTGCCTTATGCTACCCACTTCCGATCCCGAATCCTCGGCGAATTGTTCGGCAGCCGCGCGCGCATCACGCGTTGCCTGCGCCACCATTTCGGGCTTGATGGTATTGAGGCCGGTGAAGGTGAAGCTCATCCCCGAGCCTTCTTCCAGCAAGACGCCCCGGCGGATAAGTTCGAACTGGCGCCGGACCGCCGATTGCGCGCGCTCGATATCCTCGCTCCGCAGGCTCATGCGCTGGCGCACGGTATAGCGCAGCACGCCATCCTGGGTGTAGCTGGAAACATTGACGCCCACGGTTTGCAGCGCCTCTGCGGGAAAGCCCAGTTCGGCAAACCATTGGGTCAGTTGCTGCGTATCGCGATCGACACTGGCCTGGGCTGCGGCAAGATTGGTTTCGGTGGCCGAATAGGAAATCGTCCAGGTTGCAAGGTCCGCCATGACATCGCGTTCCGCCAGACCGCGCACGGTCACCGATCGGTCTGCCATCTTGGCGCGCAGCAGCCCGTCGCCCAGCAGATATCCGCCCGCCACCATGCCGGTCGCAAGAATGCCCGCAGCCAACAGCAATGTCGCCGATCGCGGGTTCTTCCAGAAAGCAGTGGCGGGTGGCGCATTGTCGTCGCTATAATCGTTCATCGGTGCTCTCCGGAGCGGCGTGGGTGCCCGTGGCTCCATTGGCCGATTTGCGATGAACCGTTCTTGAATAGCGATAAATGGAGTTTTACAGCCATGGTCAAATATCTTCACACCATGATCCGCGTGACCGACCCGGATGCGACGGTGGCGTTCTTCAAGCTGATCGGGCTGGAAGAAACCCGCCGGATGGAAAGCGAAAAGGGCCGCTTCACGCTGATCTTCATGGCCGCTCCGGGGCAGGAAGGCGCGGCCGAAGTGGAACTGACCTGGAACTGGCCGCCCGCCGACGGCAGCCCGGCCGAAAGCTATGACGGCGGGCGCAATTTCGGCCACCTCGCCTATCGGGTGGAAGATATCTACGACACCTGCCAGCGGCTGATGGACGCGGGCGTCACCATCAACCGCCCCCCCCGCGATGGCCACATGGCCTTTGTCCGCACGCCCGACGGCATCTCGATCGAATTGTTGCAGGAAGGCAATCTCGAACCCGCCGAACCCTGGGCGAGCATGGAAAACATCGGGAGCTGGTGATACAATAATTCGTCTTTGCGAGCGACGCGAAGCAATCCAGTTCCACCCTTTCGCCATTTTGCATGGCGCAGGACTGGATCGCCGCGCTTCCTGCGGTCGCTCGCGATGACGAGACTCTTGTTGCCATTCCGCCCGCAAACCGCCACCTGCCGCCCTATCATGCCAGCACGCAAACTCCCCCAGGTCGTCATCATCGGCCGCCCCAATGTGGGCAAGTCCACGCTGTTCAATCGGCTGGTGGGCAAAAGGCTGGCGCTGGTGGACGATCAGCCCGGCGTCACGCGTGATCGGCGCATCGGGCTGGCGGGGCTGGCCGGGCTGGAATTCGAGGCGGTCGACACCGCCGGCTGGGAAGATGAGGACGAAGCCACTCTGCCGGGCCGGATGCGCGCGCAGACGCAGGTTTCGCTGAAGGGTGCCGATGCCGCGCTGTTCGTGATCGACAGCCGCGCCGGGCTGACCCCGCTGGACGAGGAAATCGGCCGCTGGCTGCGCGAACAGGAAGTGCCCGTGGTGCTGATCGCCAACAAGGCCGAGGGCAATTCGGGCCAGTCGGGCATCCTTGAGGCCTATTCGCTGGGCATGGGCGAACCGATCCCGGTCAGCGCCGAACACGGCGAAGGCGTGGCCGACCTTTATTCCGCGCTGATTCCGCTGATCGGCGAGCGCGCCGAGCAGCTCGAAATCCTCGCCGAACACGATGCCGCGATTGCCGCCGACCGC
>JBGSLI010000087.1:0-2622 GCA_041740775.1 Alteraurantiacibacter sp.
GCGCTGGCCGGTTTTCGCCGCGGCAATGCGCTGGTCGGCGCAATCGGCGTGGCGGTGGGGCTGTATTTTGCCGGCTCGCTGCCGTTCCGGGTTGAGCAACGCGTCAATACCGCCGCCGATAGCCTGATCGACCCCTTGCCCTACAGCGAGATGGCGCTGGCGGAGGCGCGGGAATCGGGCGCGCCGGTGTTTCTGTGGTTCACTGCCGACTGGTGCATCACCTGCAAGGTCAACGAACAGGTCGCCATCGAGCGCGAGACGACGCGCACGGCCTTCGATGCGGCGGGCGTGGTGGCGATGCGCGGCGACTGGACCCGCGCCGATCCGGCGATCACCCGCTATCTGGAACAATGGGGGGTGGCAGGCGTGCCGCTGTATGTCTGGTATCCCGCAGGCGAAGAGGGCGAACAATTGCCTCAGATTCTGTCCCCCGACATGCTGGCGCAGCGGGCTTTGCGCCAATAGCGCGGTTTCCCGCAATTTCCCTGCGCGGAAAACCGGTCTCCACTTTTCTGTGCAATGCGCAGGCCCCTTGTTGCCGCATTGCAGAATACAGAAAACCGGTCTCCACTTTTCTGTGCAATGCTCTAAGGGCCTGCCATGCATTTTCTCGATCAGGCCAAGATATTTCTCAAATCCGGCGCGGGCGGCCCCGGCGCGGTCAGCTTCCGGCGCGAGAAGTATATCGAATACGGCGGGCCGGACGGCGGCAATGGCGGCAAGGGCGGCGATATCATCATGGTGGCGGTGCCCGGCCTCAACACGCTGATCGATTTTCGTTATACCCAGCATTTCAAGGCCAAACGCGGTGGCCACGGCATGGGCAAGGACCGCTTTGGCGCAGGGGCGGATGATCTGGTGATCGAAGTGCCCGTGGGCACGCAGGTCCTGTCCGAAGACCGGGAAGAGGTACTTTTCGATTTCACCCACGAAGGCCAGCGCGAGGTGCTGATCGAAGGCGGCATCGGCGGGCGCGGCAATGCCTCCTACAAAACCTCCACCAACCGCGCGCCGCGCCAGAATCAGCCGGGGATGCCGGGCGGGGAGATGTGGGTGTGGCTGCGGCTGAAACTGCTGGCCGATGTGGGGCTGGTGGGCCTGCCCAATGCGGGCAAATCCACCTTCATCAACGCGGTTTCAAACGCGCGCGCCAAGGTCGGCAGTTACGCCTTCACCACGCTGGTGCCCAAACTGGGGGTGGTGAACCACAAGGGCCGCGAATTCGTGCTGGCGGATATTCCCGGCCTGATCGAGGGCGCTGCGGACGGGGCGGGGATCGGTGACCGATTCCTGGGCCATATCGAACGCTGCCGGGTGCTGCTCCACCTGATCGATATCGACGGCGAAGATCCGGTGGAAGCGATGCGCGTGGTCGATGCCGAACTGGCCGCCTATGGTGCCGGTCTGGAAGACAAGCCGCGGCTGGTGGCGCTCAACAAGATCGACCTTGCCGATGCCGAACTGGCGCGGGCCTTCGGTGACGCGTTGAAACAGGCAGGCGCAGCGCAGGTTTTCCCCGTTTCGGGCGCCACCGGCGAAGGGATAGAGGCGCTGATGGATGCGGTGCTTGCCTATCTGCCCGATCGCACGATGACCGAACGGCCGGGCGAATTGCCCGTGGAAGGCGCACCCGCGACCGAGGAGGAAAAGCCGTGGTCGCCATTGTGATGTGTTCGCCGCAGTGATTTTGCGCATGACCATACTGGCCGAAAGCGCCTCGATAATCTAACGACACCGGCATCATGCCCATCCAGACCCTGCTCGATTTCCGCGATCCCGCCATCTGCAAACGGCTGGTCATCAAGATCGGCAGCGCGCTGCTGGTGGATGCCAGCGGTCAGGTGGAGGCCGAATGGCTTCGCACCGTCATCAACGATATCTGGAGCGCGCGGGAATTGGGCATCGAAGTGGTGGTGGTCAGTTCGGGCGCGATCGCCATCGGCGCGAAAAAACTGAACTTTACCCATGGCGGGCGGCGCACCCTGTCCGAAGCGCAGGCATCGGCATCGGTGGGGCAGATCGATCTGGCGGCGTCGTGGTCCGCGCTGCTGGCCGAGCGGGGGCTGATTGCGGCACAGATGCTGCTGACGCTGGACGATTTCGAAACCCGCCGCCGCTATCTCAACATATCCGCCACGCTGCGCCGCCTGCTCAAAAGCGGGGTGGTGCCGGTGGTGAACGAGAACGACACCATCGCCACCGGAGAAATCCGCTTCGGCGACAATGACCGGCTGGCCGCTCGGGTGGCGCAGGCCTGTGATGCAGACGGGGTGTTGCTGCTGACCGATGTCGACGGATTGTATGACCGGCATCCCGATCACCCCGAAGCCGAGCGGCTGGATCAGGTGGACGGGGTGACGGCGGAAATTCACGCGATGGCGGATGCGGGTTCGGGTTCGGGGCTGGGTTCGGGCGGGATGACCGCCAAGTTGCTGGCCGCCGAGATAGCCGAAAAAGCCGGTATCGCGCTCGCCATCATCGACGGGCGGCCGGAAATGCCGCTCGCCCGCGCGATGGCATCGCAGGCGGGCACGCTGTTTCTGCCGCAGCGCGAGGAAAGCGAGGGTGCTGCCCTCCGCGAGCGAACCGGGATCGTCATTCGCCTGCGCGAGGAAAGCGGGC
>JBGSLI010000088.1:0-3925 GCA_041740775.1 Alteraurantiacibacter sp.
GCGCAGCACCGCCAGCCCGGCGGCATCGTGGACATCGAGCGCCAGCTGCATCCGCGCCGCGCTGGTAACTTCGGACAATGGCCGCGCGCCGCGCACCGTCACCCGCGGTGGATCATCGGGACTGGGCGAATCGAGTTCGACATTGAGCAGCACGCAAATGCCCTCTGCGGCCCATTTCTGGAAACTTTCCACCAGCGATTCTTCAAAACAGGCGGCGCTGAACTGGCCCGAACTGTCGGAAAAATCGGCGCGGATGAAGGTCGCCCCGCGTTTGGTCCTGCCCTTGTTCACGCTTTCCACCAGCGCCGCCATCACAGCCGGCTGGCGGCCGCCTGTCACTCCGCCTTCCATGATCGCGGCATAGGAACGCGCGCCGTTGGCAGAGGCGATCAGGCGGAATTCTTCCACCGGATGCGCGGCGAAGTAGAAGCCGAAGGTCTCACGCTCCACCTCCATCTGTTTGGGTCGGCTCCAGCCTTCGGCTTCGGCCAGCCGCAGCGAAGGCTCGGCATGGTCTTCCCCGCCGAACAATCCCGCCTGCCCGCTGGCCTTTTCCCTGTTGGCGGCATCGGCGGCGGCCAGCAGCATATCGGCATTGGCCATCACTTTTGCGCGATTGGGTTCGAGCGCGTCGAAGGCGCCTGCGCCCGCCAGCCCTTCCAATTGCTTGCGGTTCATGGTGCCGTGCGGAAAGCGGCGGAAGGCATCGTCCAGATCTTCAAACGGGCCATGCGCCTGCCGTTCAGCCACCACCTGTTCCATCGCCTTTTCGCCAACATTGCGGATGCCCGCCAGCGCATAGCGCACCGCCCAGCCTTCCTCGATCTGTTCAACGGTGAATTCGGCCTCGGAAGCGTTGATGCAGGGCGGCAGCAGGGCAATGCCATTGCGCCGCGCATCGTCCACGAAGATGCTGAGCTTTTCCGACTGGTGCATGTCGAAACACATCGATGCGGCGTAGAATTCTTCCGGGTAATGCGTTTTCAGCCAGGCGGTCTGATAACTGAGCAGGGCATAGGCGGCGGCGTGCGATTTGTTGAAACCATATCCGGCGAATTTGTCGATCAGATCGAACAGCGTGTTCGCCTCGCTCCTGTCAATGCCCGAAACCTGCGCGCAGCCATCGATAAAGCGATGGCGCTGCACGTCCATTTCCGCCTGCACTTTCTTGCCCATCGCGCGGCGCAGCAGATCGGCATCGCCGAGTGAATATCCGGCCAGAATCTGCGCCGCCTGCATCACCTGTTCCTGATAGACGAAGATACCGTAGGTTTCGGCCAGTATTCCTTCCAGCTTGGGGTGCGGAAACTGGATCGGTTCCTCGCCCGCCTTGCGCCTGCCGAACAGCGGGATATTGTCCATCGGGCCGGGACGATAGAGGCTGACCAGCGCGATGATATCTTCAAAGCGCGATGGCTTCACCGCCGTCAGCGTGCGCCGCATCCCTTCGGATTCGAGCTGGAACACCCCCACCGTGTCGCCGCGCTTCATCAGTTCGTAAACGTCCGCATCATCCCACGCCAGCGTATCGAGATCGACCGCTATGCCGCGCCGTTCGAGCAGATCCACCGCCTTGCGCAGCACCGAAAGCGTCTTCAGGCCGAGGAAGTCGAACTTCACCAGCCCCGAATCTTCCACATGCTTCATGTCGAACTGCGTCACCGGCATGTCCGAACGCGGATCGCGATAGAGCGGGACGAGCTGGCTGAGCGGCCTGTCGCCAATCACCACGCCCGCCGCATGGGTGGAGGAATTGCGCGGAAAGCCTTCCAGCTTCATCGCCAGATCGACCAGACGGCGCACGTCATTGTCGTTTTCATATTCGCGCCGGAAATCCGCCGCGCCGTTTAGCGTGCGCGGCAGCGTCCACGGATCGGTGGGGTGGTTGGGCACCATCTTGGTCAGCCGGTCCACCTGCATATAGGGCATTTGCAGGATGCGTCCGGTATCGCGCAGCACCGCGCGCGCCTTCATCTTGCCGAAGGTGATGATCTGCGCGACCTTGTCGTGCCCATAACGCTGCTGGACGTAACGGATCACTTCCCCGCGCCGGGTTTCGCAGAAGTCGATATCGAAATCGGGCATGGAAACGCGTTCCGGGTTGAGGAAGCGTTCGAACAGCAGGCCCAGCCGGATCGGATCGAGATCGGTAATCGTCAGCGCCCAGGCCACCAGCGATCCCGCGCCCGAACCGCGCCCCGGCCCTACCGGAATCCCCTTCCCCTTGGCCCATTTGATGAAATCGGCCACGATCAGGAAATATCCGGGAAAGCCCATGTTGCGGATCACCCCGACTTCGAAATCGAGCCGGTCGACATAGCCCTTCAGTTCCGCATCGCTCAGCGCGCCGTATTTCTCCAGCCGTGCGGCCAGCCCCTTTCGCGCATCTTCCTCAAGCAGCCGCGCCTCTCCCTCCACATCGCCCGCCAGGCTGGGCAGGATCGGCTTGCGGCGCGGCGGAGCAAAGGCGCAGCGCTGCGCGATCACCAGCGTATTGGCGGTAGCTTCGGGCAGATCGGCGAACAATTCCTCCATCATCGCCGCCGATTTGACGAAGGATTGCGGGTTGGAGGTGGGCCGATCGGCACTGTCGATCTGGCTGGAACTGGCGATGCAGAGCATGGCATCATGCGCGCTGTGCATATGCGGATCGGCGAAATTGGCCGGATTGGTGGCAACCAGCGGCAGATTCTGCTGGTAGGCCAGATCGATCAGCCCCGCTTCCGCCGCTTCTTCCACCGGGTTCCCCCGCCGCGCCAGTTCGACATACAGCCGCCCCGGAAACAGTGCCGCCAACTGCTGCGCCACATCATGTGCGCGGCGCTCCTTGCCATCGGCCAGCAGGCGGGCAATCGCACCCTCGCCCGCGCCGGTCAGCGCAATCAGGCCATCACTGTGCCCGACCAGATCGGCGGGCGCGACATGCGGTTCGAGTTCCAGCGGGCGATCGAGATGCGCGATCGAAACCAGATGGCACAGATTGTTCCACCCGGCCTCGTCCTGCGCGAACAGCGGCAGGTAATCGACCGGCTCTCCATCACCGCGCAGCACCCCCAGAAGGGTGCCGATGATCGGCTGCACGCCTTCGCCCAGCGCCGCGCCGGCAAACATGGATGCGGCATAAAGCCCGTTGCGATCGCAGATGGCGATGGCGGGAAAGCCGCGTTCCTTCGCCAGTTTGGCAATGGCCTTGGGATCGATCGCGCCTTCGAGCATCGAATAGCTGGAAAACACGCGCAGCGGAACGAAGGGGGCATGGGGCATGGCCGCACTATGCTGATCATGCGCGGATTCGCCAAGGGGTGCGGGTCAAAAGCGGTGGGTTGCCCCTATTGCGCCTTTTCCGCCTTGCCCTCGGCGATCTTGCGGCGCGTCTGGCGTATCTGCGACACCGCGCCCCAGACGATCAGCACCGCGAGGAAAATCCACACCCACATCGGGATATTGCGCCCGGCAATGGCGAGATAGAGATAGGCGGATACGAAGAAGAAGCCCGCCAGCATGGTGGGCAGCACGGTTGATTTATGCGCGCGGGCATTCTTCACGATCCAGCCGACGCAGGTGAGGAAGAACGGTATCGCGCCGACATAAATCGCGCCGAAAATCCACGGATTGACGCCGTAATTCGCACCCAGCGAGAAAAACCAGTCGGAAAAACCTTCGATCATGTGTGCAATCTCCATTTGACCGGTCATTCGGCTGCCGGGCCTGCGCGGTTACGTCAGGTGGGCGATTGCGCCCTCCTTGGGAAGATCACTCGATCCGTCCCTCGTGCAGCCGCACCACCCGGTCCATGCGCGCGGCCAGCCGCTCGTTATGCGTCGCCACCAGCGCGGCGCTGCCCTGCCCGCGCACCAGTTCGAGAAATTCGCCGAGCACGCGTTCGGACGTTTTCTCGTCCAGATTGCCGGTCGGCTCGTCTGCC
>JBGSLI010000089.1:0-6887 GCA_041740775.1 Alteraurantiacibacter sp.
TGCTGCCGGTGGACGGCGGCTTCATGGGCGGGCTGGCCACCGGGCAGGTGGATATCAGCAAGATGATGCGCCGCGCGGCGCAATAGGCAGGCCATGAACTTCGAGATCACGCAGGAACAGGAAATGATGCGGACAAGCTTCGCGCGTTTTCTGGACGACACATGCACCCCCGAACGGCTGCGCGAGGCCGAACGCGCCAATGGCGTGGACGAAGAGGTCTGGGCAGGCCTTGCCGAACTGGGCGCCTTCATGCTGCGCGTGCCCGAAGAAGCGGGCGGGCTGGGGCTGGGCACTTTCGATGCGGTGGTGGCGCTGATCGAGGAAGCGGGGCGCAAGATCCCCTTCGGCCCGATTGCCGAAACGGTGCTGGGAGCAAGGCTGCTGGCATTGCTGGGGGCCGACGAGGAATTGCTGGGCGAGGTTATGGGCGGCGGCAAACTGCTGACGCTGGCGCTGCACGATCTGGCGGAACGACCCACGCAATTCGTCCCCTATGGCGCCCATGCCGCGCTGGTGCTGGCCCGGCGCGGCGATGCGGTGGAGTTCTATGCGCTTTCCGGCGCGGCGGAACCCAATCTTGCGTCCACCGGCATTGCCGAAATCGCCTTCCTGCCGGATGAGGCGAAAATTCTCGCCTCAGGCCCGGCAGCCGTAGCCCATTTCGAGGCCACGCTGGAGGAATGGAAGCTGCTGACCGCCGCCACGCTGTCTGCCATCGGGCGGCAGGCGGTGAAAATGGCCGCCGAATATGCCAGCGAGCGCAAGCAGTTTGGCCAGCCGATCGGCCAGTTCCAGGGCGTCTCGCATCCGCTGGCGGACGCATGGTGCGATGTCGATGGCGGGCGGCTGCTGGTTTGGCGCACGCTGCGCCAGATTGCCGATGGCGATCCGCAGGCCGCCGCCGAAGTGAGCCTGACCGCATGGTTCTGCGCCACCGGCGCGGCGCGCGCGGTCAGCCAGGCCTTGCAGGCCTTCGGCGGCTACGGCCTTACTACCGAATACGACATTTACCTCTACAACCTGCGCGCCAAGGCGCTGGCGCTGATCGCGGGCGATCCCGAACTGTGGCTGCGCGAGGCGGGGCGGCGGCGCTATGGCGGCGAAAGCTCCACGCTGCCCGATGTGAGCGAAGTGCCGATCGAATTCGACATCGGCGAGGAAGCCCGCGCGATGGTCGATGAAATCGACGCCTTCATGGCCGCCAATGTCACCCCCGAAATGCGCGAACGGTTCCATTACAGCTGGGAAGGATTTGTGCCTGAACTGCACCGCAAGCTGGCCGATGCAAAGCTGTTGTTCCTCGGCAATCCCGACATGGGCGGGCGCGCGGTCGGCCCCTATGCAAGGCGTGCGGCGCGCAAGGCGCTCGACCGGCTCGGCTACAACAACCCCGCCGCCGGGGTGACCGAGATGGTCGGCACGATGATCGCCCGCTTCGGCAGCGAGGAACTGAAGGCTGAAGTGCTGGCGCGGATGACCAGCGGCGAGAGCATCACCAGCCTCGGCTATTCCGAACCCGGCTCCGGCTCCGACGTATTCGCCGCGCAGACCCGCGCGACCCCTGATGGCAACGGCTGGCGGATCGACGGCACCAAGATGTTCACCAGCGGTGCCAATCTTGCCGATTACGTGCTGATGCTCACCCGCACCAACAGTGAAGTTGCCAAGCACAAGGGGCTGACGATGTTCGTCGTCCCGCTGAAGGCCGAAGGGGTGACGGTGCAGCCGGTTTACACCTTTCAGGACGAGCGCACCAACATCACCTTTTACGACAACGTCCATATCCCCGACAGCTGGCGGCTGGGCGAGGTAGATGGTGGAGTGAAAACCATGTCGGTGGCGCTGGAACTGGAGCATGGCGGCGGCTTTGGCGGGGTGATCGGCGAAACGCTGGAGGCGGCGGAGGAACTGGCGCGCGAACTGGGCCTGATCGATGATTCGGCCGCGCAGGCACGCCTGGCCCGCGCGAACGCCCATGCCATCGTGGGCGAGGTGATGGAATTCCGGGCGATGTGGGCCAGCGTCGAGAAAAAGCCCAATCTGGCGTTCGGACCGATGGTGAAGATGTGGACTTCGGAACGCTTCATGGATGATGCGCGCGATCTGCTCGACCTGACTGCGCCCTTATCGCTCACCAAGCGCGCAGGCGCGGCGGCGCTGGTCAACCAGTCCTATCGCCACGCCCACGGCACGCGGATTTACGGCGGCACCAGCGAGGTGCATCGTTCGATGATTGCCGAACGCGGCCTCGGCATGCCAAGAACGCGCGCATGACCCAGCAACTCCATCTGCTCACAGAAACCACCGATGGCGTGCTGATCGCCACATTGAACCGGCCCGACAAGCTGAACGCGCTTTCGGGCGAGACGATGCAATTGTTCGAACAGGCGCTGGGCCGCTTTCGTGATGATCCGGCGCTGCGGGTGATGCTGATCCGCGCGACCGGACGCTATTTCTGTTCGGGCGCGGACATGAAGGCGGATCCTGATCGGCCGCCCGCAAGCACCGCCACCCAAATCCGCGAAAACCAGCGCATCGGCCTCAACGGCATGCAGCGCATCTATGACGAGATGGAGCATGTGGAAAAGCCCATCGTCTGCGCGGTTCACGCCAATTGCGTGGGCGGCGGGCTGGAAATGGCGCTTTCCTGCGATTTCCGGCTGGCGGCGCAATCGGCGGCGTTTTCTTTTCCCGAAGGATTGTTCGGCGTGCTGCCCGCCTCCAACGGGGTGAGCCGGTTGACGCGGCTGTGCGGCCCGCATTGGGCGCGCTGGCTGGTGATGGGCAATCAGCAGGTCGATGCGCAGCGGGCGCTGGTGATGGGGCTGGTGCATGATGTGCTGCCCGATGATGGCTTTGCCGATGCCGCGCTGCAATTCTGTCGTCACCTCACGAAGAACGATGCCGAACAGATGGGCGCGGCCAAGATCGCCATCGATCTGTGCGCCGAACTGGGCCGCGAATCGGGGCGGCAGGTAGAGCGGATGGCTAACAGCGGCCTGATGCTGAACCCCGCCTACAAGCAGCGGATCGCCGATTACGTGGCCCGTCTGGGCGGAAAGAAGGGCGGCTAAGGGATTAGGCTCAGGACCTGAGCCTAGCCCCAGAGGTTGAAAATCCGCTTTCGAGGCGCAAGCGCGCATCGGTGCAGGAGAGTATCGAGGTGGCGGTTGCAAGCTGACGCTTCCTTGCGCCCTATACCCCCGACTTCAGCCGGATCGAGAAGGCGCATTCGCGGCGCAGAGCCGGTCGACCATGGGTCAGATATACGGCACGCCGCTCTAAAGCTGGGTCAGCGACTGCGTCTTGGCCGAGTAATGCCAGGAAATCTGGTTGGCAATGTCGCGCATGTATTTGCGGGCGGCATCCGAATCGCGGCCCTTGAGTTCGGCGGTGCTCATGAAGCTGATCAGGTCGCGCTTGTTGTTCCACAGATTCATCGAGATCGTGCAATCGTCAATCCCGCCGCTGAAGGAGGCGACCCCGCCGATAAGCATCTCGTCGATTGCCAGCGAGAAATTGACCAGATTGTTGTCGCCAAAGGCCGACCACATTCCCGCGCGCCAGGCGCTGTTGAGCTTGTTGTACATGGCATTAGAATAGGAAGCGCGGTGCTTGGGTGAGAGCATCATCGCAACGCCGCCTGCCCCGTGCACATCGCTGGCCATTCCCGCAACTTCGCTGATCTGCTGCACCTGCGTGCCCATCATGCCGCCGCCCGCGGCCGCGCCCACACCGCCGCTCACCAGAGCCAGCGCCACGCCCGCGCCTTCCTTGATGAGAATGTCCTTGCTGGTGGTTGGCTTGTTGGTGAGCACGAACCAGGTAACGAAGGATTCGGGCTTGTCCCCGCTGGCCGGGGCAATGCCGGCATTGTCTCGCGAGAGGAAAACGCGCTTCTTGCTGAAAGTCTGCATGGTTTGCCCGCTCATGACGCGGACGAACTTGTTGTGCTTTTCCTTGGCATTGCGGACCAGTTGCTTGGCAATGACAAACCGGATGATACCGGCAGCAAGATCAGGATTCATGAATATCCCCCCTTGAATACAGTCTGGCGAATTGTGATCGCCAGACAATCCTTGAAGATGAGGTTTGCCGATGGGTGAAATGCCGTCAAGGGTGTATTGTTTACAAATCCGCCGCACTGGGCACGCAGGCATCAACCATATCTTCCGGCCCACTTGCGGCTAACCCCTAGCTGCTGCGGGCATTTTCCTCATCATGTCGTGGTTATTTCCCGATTCATCAGGTCTTGCGGCACCCTTTGCGGGGTGTCCAACCGAAGGGGACGAAGCGCGATCATGGGAAACCTTGCCGGTACCGATGCCTTCGCGGCAGGAATGGCGCTCGCGCCCACCAATGCAGCAGATTTGCGCGCCGCGCCGCGCTATACGCTGCTGATCCGCGTGGCGAAGCTGGTTTCGCAGGCGGGGGAATATCTGTGCGTTATCCGCGATGTATCCGAAACCGGCATTTCCGCCCGCATCTTTCACCCGCTGCCCGAATGCGATCGCATGGCGATGGAACTGCAGAACGGCGATCGTTACGGGATCGAACTGGTGTGGCAGGACGAGGAACGCGCCGGCTTCCGCTTTACTACCCCGGCCGATATCGCGCGCATCATCGAATGCCCCAGCGAATTCGCCCGCCGCCCGGTGCGCATCAATCTGGCCGCCCCGGCGCTGGTGGAGGTGCAGGGACGCGGCGAGTATGCAACGATCCAGGACATTTCGCAGCAGGGCGCGAAGGTCGCCTGCGCCACTTCCTTCGCCATTGATCAACGGGTGAAGTTGCTGGCCGAGGGGATGCGCGACATTTTCGCCAAGGTCCGCTGGCGGCGCGAGGGCACCTGCGGCCTGGTGTTCGATGAGACCTTCCAGTATGGCGAACTGGCCCGCGTGGTGCGCCATTTGCAGGGGGGCGCGTGAGCCTCCGCTTGCCGCCACATAACCATTTTCCTCCGCCTCCGGGCATGCTTGCGGGCGGGCGGGGCTACTCCACCTGATGCATCAACCATGATGCCAATTGCATGCTTCCCTCGCGGCCCCCGTTCCCTGTCTCGACGATGGCGCGACGCGGCGCTATCTCTATGCCGATGCGCGCGGATCGCTGGTGTTCTCCTCGACCTCGACCGGCGGCGCGCCGCAGGTGAACAGCTACGATCCCTACGGCGTGCCGGGTTCCACCAACGCGGGCCGCTTCCAGTATACCGGACAGATCTGGCTGGCGGAGGCGGGGCTGTATTACTACAAGGCGCGGATGTACTCGCCCACGCTGGGGCGGTTCCTGCAGACCGATCCGATCGGCTATGAGGACAATGTCAACCTCTATGCCTATGTCGGGAATGATCCGGTCAATGGGGTGGATCCGAGTGGATTACTGAGATGCGAAGGAGACGATCGTTGCGGGGTTGTGCATGAAGCGGCCGAAGATGCAAGAGAGAGCCTAGATCGCGCTGCGACCGATCTTCGAGGAGTGGCTAGCGCAATTGACAGCGGAGATGAACTCACTGCAGATCAGCAGGGGATTGTAGAAGTGTTTGAAAGGAAATTTGGCGAAGGCTCGGCAACCGAGTCGGACCTGAACCGAGTAGTGGGCAGGATTGAAAGAGCTTCAGAACGGATCGGAGCAGAGGGCGAAGGCGCTGCAGTGCGATTTGGCGGCCCAAGTGCAACTGCAGCGGCTTCAGCTTCAGGTGGCAGAGTGACATTCCACGACAGTTTTTTCGAAGATTCTTCCGCGAGTTGGAGGACATTTATCGTTGCACACGAAGGAGGACATCTTGCTGGCCTGCGTGATGTTCGACTACCGTCTGAAGCGCCACTAGGTGTCGGTATTAATGGCAAGGCTTATGGTGAGCGTGGAACAAATTGGCTCGGAGCTAATAGTCCAAGTGACGCACGGCGTAACAATGACAGCCATATTTGCCTCGTCACCCAGTGTTATCCGTAGGAGTAGTGAATGGCTATTTCCAAAGCACAGAGTGTGATCTTATCGGCATTCATGGTCGCATCATGTGGGCTCCAGCACACTGGCAAAGGAATTTCACTTACGGAGAGCGAGGTTTTTTTGATACGAGATGGTAATAATATTGAGTACGTTGCAGAGTTGATATTGAATAACGAAACTGACAAGAAATTGTGTGTAATGGATGATATATTTGTTAATCAATATTCTCCATATGCGATTGTTGATAGTATTGGCCAAATTAGTTCACTTGGAGCGCCTCACCCTCCTCTGACTAGTGAAATTGTAGAGATACAGCCGCGCGCTTCTCGGTCTTTTCGGAGAGTTGTTGTAATTAGTTCTTTTCCCATTAGCAGCGATGAGCAGTTTGAAGTCACAATTGAGGCCGCCTTTTGTGAAGATATGCGTCGATTCTCAAGGACAGCTCGAATCAACGCAAGCCAAATCATCCCTAATTGATTGCTAATGGATTGACGCCAGCGTTTGGAACCCTTGGTTTCGGGCGGCTCGCCTCGACAGGTTGGGCCAATGGGGGAACCTACGCCGCCACCTGGAGCTTCACCCGCAATCCTGCCTCGCAGATCCGCACCGAGAGCGTGACCAACCCCGCCTTCAGCTGGGACGCGCATCCTTCGGGGACGACCAATGCGCTCTACGCCGCCAACGGGCTCAACCAGTATACCGATGTCGCGGGCAATACGGTGTGCCACGATGCCAACGGCAATCTGACGGCGGACGACCAGTGGGCCTATCAATATGATGTCGAGAACCGCCTCGTCCGCATGCGGGCGCGGGTGGGGACGGCGTGCCCGACCGGCACCACCGGCTATACCGGTGCGCTGGCGTCGCAGCTTGAATATGATCCGATAGGGCGGGTTTACGAGGTCGTCGGCTACACCAGCGGCGTGCTGCAATCGACG
>JBGSLI010000090.1:0-1817 GCA_041740775.1 Alteraurantiacibacter sp.
CTGCATATGCTCTACAAGCAGCTTTTCGCCATTGGGGACGAGAGCACCTTTGTCGCATTAGGCGTGGCCGAACGCACTGTCTGGCAAGCGCTGCTGGTGGGCGCAGGGATTGCGCTCACCAGCAGCGCCCCGCGCGCGCCGTGGCGGATGATCGGCATGATAGTGACCGCTGCCGGACTGTGGCACTTCACGCTGTTCGGCTTCCTTCTCCACAATCCGCTGTGGGCCGCGCAGGCGACGGGCGCGCTGCCAATCGCCAACTGGCTGGCCCCGGCCTATCTGCTCGCGGCAATCGCCGTCTGGTGGCTCACCCGCCAGACCGGAGGCGTGCTGCGCGAGCGGCTGCCGTGGCTGGGCGATGGCGCGCTGATGCTGCTGATCTCCTTCTGGGGCCTGAGCGAATTGCGCCACAGTTTCGCCGGAAGTCTGCTGGGTTCGGTGCCGATGAGCCAGAGCGAGGATCTGCTCCGCTCGCTGCTGGGCATCGTCCTGGCGCTGGGCTTCCTGTGGTGGGGATCGCGGAAGCGGCAGCGCAGCTGGCGGATCGGGTCGCTAGTGCTGATGCTGGTGGCGGTGTTGAAGGTGTTCCTCGTCGATGCAGCGGGTCTGGAAGGGCTGCTGCGGATCGCCGGTTTCCTGGCGCTGGGGATCAGCCTGATCGGGATCGGCTGGGTCTATTCGCGCCAGCTTTCCACGCGCCATCGGCCGCAATGAGGAAGCCCGCGCCCGACCGGCTAATATGCCGCGAAAAATGCGGCGATCGTCAGGCGGCCGTTTTGCGGAGCGTCGGGGTGATCGATGTGCTTCGGCACGATCGAACAATGCAGCAGATTGCCGGGGTAGATCACCGCGCGGTTATAGGCGAAACCGGCCGATCCGATATGTTCGAAAACGGGCGTGCCGCCGCTGACATAGGCCGCCTGCGGCGTGCCGTGGTGCGCCAGATCCGCTTCCAGCGCCGACAGGTAATCCTGGTGCCTTTCGGCGGAAATTCGGGCCAGCCCGGTGGAGCGATGGCGGTAGAAGGCGGTCCCTCCGAAGGGCGCATCGGATAAATAATGCACCATCGCAAAGGCGTGTGCAGAGACATCGTCGATATGCGGAATCCGCTGCGCCAGCGACAATTGGTCCGAGCAGGTGCTGACGATCGAATAGAGCGCGCGATCCACCTTCAACGATCGCCTGCAGCCATAGACCGTTCGCAATATCGATCCCAGCCGCCTGCCGACATCGGCAAAATAGTCGGGGCCGACAGGCCTTCTTTTTCCGGGGTAGAAATCGCCGCGGAAGGCGAACCCATCGCCTGCCGCTTCACCTCTCCAGCGATCCGCGCTCCGGGCGAAATTGTCGATGACGACGACCGGGCATTGGTCCTCGCCAAGCTGCAGCAGTTCGATGGAGGGATGTTCGCTCATCGCACAAAGATCATGTCCCGCCGGCGGGGCGACGGAGTATGGGCGGGACGCTGCCGGATCATCCCTGCGGCCCGGCAAGCGCGCGGATGATCCGGCGACGCATGGCTTCCTTCATCGCCGGGGTGGGGCGCGCGATGATGCCGCGCATATCGGGCCGGATATGCGCTCCGGGATCGCCGTTCTCCTCGAAGATATAGTGCGCAAACATGGCGCGCCAGACGCGCCGGTCCGCCGCCGGAAGATCGCGCAGGGCCATGAAGCCATGCATCAGCGCATCCCAGGCAGAAGGCCCCGGCAGCGGCTGCTGCCACCAGTAATTGATCAGCAGGTTGATCGGCGCCAGCGCCTCGACATGGTGATACCAGCCGGTGGGGATGAAGATGGCATCGCCGGGAGCAAGAT
>JBGSLI010000091.1:0-3000 GCA_041740775.1 Alteraurantiacibacter sp.
ATATTGCCCAGCCCCGCCACCACCAGGCACCCGCCAACCAGCGCATGGCGCGACGCGACAACAAAGCCGAGCACCGCCACAGCCAGCGCCGCCAGCGCCTCCATCCGCCAGATGGGATAGGCGATATGCTGCTGCCCGCCGCCGCTCAGCGCCATATAGGCGATCTGGGTAATGACCGTAAGAATAAGTGCAGCCGCGATTATACGGCCCGCGTCTCTGGTGGAAATGGACATGCGATCCTCCCGCTTCCCGCCCGCTTACGGGGCGATTTTACATTGTCGGTGGGGCCACTCTAACATCATCGCACGCCGTTGCGCCAGCCATCATGCGCCACGGCATTGGGGCCGCCGCCCGATTGTGCTATGGACTAGCGCTCGATATCGTTTGGGAGATAGACCGATGGCGCGTTTCACCATTCCTGTCGCCTTGCTTTCCGCCGCCGCCCTGCTGCCCGCCGTCGCCCTTGCGCATCACGGCTGGGCGTGGACCGAGGAGCAGGAAAGCCGCCTGTCCGGCCAGATCGTCAGCATCAGTTTCGGCAATCCGCACATGCATCTGCAATTGCGCGGCGATGCGGGCGGCAGCGAAATCTGGGAGGTCGATCTGTCGCCGCCCATCGTTGCGCAAAGATCGGGCTTCGGGCCGGATCATGCCCGCGCCGGAGATACCGCAATCATTACCGGCCACCGCGCGCGCGATCGGCAATTGCGCGCTTTCAAGGGCGAAACGATCACCGTGCGCGGTCGCACCTTCAACGTCTATCCGCAGCGCGAGATCACGCTCCAGCCAGAATGATTGCAGCTGTGCGGGCGATCAAAGCCCCAGTTGCGAAAGGCCTGGATGATCGGCGGGGCGGCGGTCACCGTCGATGCCGCGCGGCCAGCGCAGCAGCCGGTCGGCCTCGGCAATCGCCAGATCGTTTATGCTGGCGTGGCGGACGGCCATCAGCCCGTGCCGGTCAAACTCCCAGTTTTCGTTGCCGTAGGATCGCCACCACTGCCCGTCCCCGTCGTGCCATTCATAGGCAAAACGCACCGCGATGCGATTGCCGTCATGCGCCCACAATTCCTTGATCAGGCGGTAATCGTGTTCGCGCTGCCATTTGCGGGTGAGGAAGGCGGCGATTTCAGCGCGCCCCTGCGGAAATTCGCTGCGATTGCGCCAGCGGCTGTCTTGCGTGTAGGCCAGCGCCACACGCTCGGCATCGCGGCTGTTCCAGCCGTCTTCGGCGGCACGCACCTTTAGCGCGGCGGTTTCGGCGGTGAAGGGGGGAAGCGGGGGGCGGTCGGTCATCGGCAGGGTCTTTCGCTTAATCGGCTTGGAGCAGGAAGTAGGTGTGGGAACCGCTTCAGGCAAATGGCGAGGCGAATTGGGGTCAGCCAGAAACGCCGTCGCGGAGCCGCAGTTCATACAGCAATTCATCGTCGCGCTGCGCGCCCACCCAGAAGCCGATATCGGCGATCTTGCCAAAGCCGTATCGCTGATAAAACCGCTGCGCGCCGAAATTTTCCGCCCATACCGAAAGCTGGATGGCATCGCAGCCGCGCGCCCGCGCCTCTGCCAGCGCCCATTCCATCAGCGCCGCGCCAATGCCTTCGCCAAGCCGCGCGGGGTGGCAATAAAGCTGGTTCAGCGCCAGCGGATTGGCGGCATCGGAATGGCCGGCATAGCCGCCCGGTTGCGCCAGCTTGGCAAAGCCGGTCAGCGGCCCGCGCTCGCCATCCTGCGCCAGCCGGTGGGTGATCGCCGGATCGGCGATCTCGCCTGCCACCACTTCCACGCCATAGGTCTGTTCGAGAAAGGCATCGAGATCTTCCGGCCGGTAAAGATGGGCAAAGGCGGCGCAGAAGCTTTCGCGCCCCAGCCGCGCAAGCGGCTCGGCGTCTTGCGCGCTGGCGGGGCGCAACAGGATCACGAAAATTTGTCCTTCTTGCGCTTGCCGAACCGCATCCCGCTTTCCAGATGGCCGCGCAGCGCGGCGTAGAAGGCTTCGAGAAATTCGCGCTCGTCGCCGCGGCCAGGCTCCCAGCCGATTTTGGCAGTGATGGCGGCGGCCACATCGCGCAGCGCATCGGGCTGGTTCTGCCGCAGCACCCGCTCCAGCACTTGCAATTCATGTTCGCCATACACCGCCAGTTCGGCCGCGCCGAAACGGTATCGTCTGCTGTGATCGGGGGCGAGCGACATCGCCTGCTTCAGCCCCGCCGATCGCGCTTCCACCACCCATGTGCCCGCCACCAGATCGCCCGCGCGCAGATTGTCCTTGTTGAAGAAGGGGAACAATACGAACACCGCCAGCCACACGAAGGCGGCCAGCCCGGCAACGCCCGCCTGTTCGCCCCCGCCCAAAAGGAAGAAGCCGGGGATGAACACCTCGACATCGCGCAGCAGATTGCGCGCGATCACCATTTCCGCCGTCAGCCGCCCGCCATCGCGCGCCGCCACCCTTAAGCCGAGCAGACGCTTGCCCGGCGTGGCAGCGCGCGGGCCGAGTTCGAACCACATGAAATAGCCGTAGCGGGCGAGGAACATCAGCAGGATGATCAGCACCACCACCAGTTCCAGCGCGGGCGGTGGCTTGTCCATCGCGGCCAGATCGAGCAGGCCGATGCCAACCGCGGCCAGGATCAGGAAAAACACGATCACACCAATGGTGATGAAGGTGATATCGAGCAGCAGCGCGCCCGCACGGCTGCCCCGGCTGCCCACCGTCAGCGGCAGGGCGAGGCCTTCGGGCGTGATCAGCATCCGGTCGCGCTTGCCCATTTCGCGCCGCGAAAGCGGGGGAGAAACGGCGTTCACGTATCGGTCTCCCGCGGGGATTTCACCAGCGCGAAATAGCCGAACCAGAAGGTCAGCATGAACCCGCCGATGGCAAACCGGGTGGTGGTATCGCCCACCAATTGCCGGGCATAGCCTTCCAGCAGGCCGGCGATGATGAGCATGATGGTGCAGCCCGCCATCACCTGCGCCGCGCGCACGCCCGCCGCCTGCATCGCG
>JBGSLI010000092.1:0-3082 GCA_041740775.1 Alteraurantiacibacter sp.
GTTTGCAACCGATGCCGTGGTGGTTCCCACCGGCAGCGGCGGGCGGATCGCGCGCGGGCTGGATGTGCTGCAAACGGGCGCGGCGCGGCAGATGCTGGTGACTGGAGTCGATCCTTCGGTGCAGCCAGAGGAGTTCCAGGCCGAATATGGCGTGCCCGACCCGCTGATGGATTGTTGTGTAACGCTGGGCTTCTCCGCGCTCGACACGCGTGGCAATGCGCGCGAGACGGCACAATGGATGGAAGAACGCGGATATCGCTCGCTGCGGCTGGTCACCGCCGACTGGCACATGCGCCGGGCGGAGGCCGAACTGGCGGATCAATTGCCGGATGATATTGTGATCGAGCGCGGCGCTGTGCGATCGCAGGTCAGCCTCTCGACGCTATTTACAGAATATCACAAATTTCTTGCCGTCTGGGCGCTGAAGGCGCTGGGGTAGGCGAACCATGATTCTCCTGTTGCGCAATATCGCCTTTTATATCGCCTTTTTCCTCGGATCGCTGGTGTTGTCCTTCGGCGCGGCGGGGGCGTCCTACGTCTATCCGCGCTGGGTGCGGCCGTGGTGCGATATGTGGTCGACCTGGCATCGCTGGTGCGCCACCGGCCTGCTCGGCATCACCATCCGCGAAACGGGCACGCGTCCCGATTATCCCGCGCTGTATGCGATCAAGCACGAAAGCCTGTTTGAAGCGATCGCGATGGCGGATACTTTCGATTATCCCGCCGGCGTGGCCAAGGCCGAACTGTTCGACATTCCCGGCTGGGGCCGCGCGGCGCTGGCCTATGGTCTTATACCAGTGGCGCGCGATCAGGGAGCCAGGGCGCTGCGATCGATGCTGAAAGCGGCGCGGCCCGCGCTCGATCAGGGCCGCCCGATCGTAATCTTTCCCGAAGGCACGCGCGTTCCCCACGGCACCAGGCCGCCGCTGCAATCGGGCTTTGCCGCGCTCTACAAGCTGTTTGGCTTGCCGGTGGTGCCGGTGGCGGTGGACAGCGGGCCGATCTATCACTGTCGGCTGAAGCGTCCCGGTACGATAACCTGGCATTTTGGTGAGGTGATCGAACCCGGCCTGACGCGCGCCGAGATAGAGGCAAGGGTGCACGCCGCGATCAATGCGCTGAACAGCGAGCCGGGGGTGGAGCGCGCTCTGTCCGAACCGGGTGACAGGCAAAATCCGCCCGCCGCCTGAGCCTGGCGCAATCGACTTCGCTTGCTTGCATATGAAACCATATGCGAAGGGCATTCCGGCATGACAATAGATCGAATCGCGCTTCGCACCGCCTATCGGATGGATGAGGAAGCCTGCATCGCAGAGCGGCTGGAACAGGCCGCACCCCTGTCCGCGCTCCACGGCGAGGCCGCCGCGCTCGCCGCAACCCTGATCGAAGGCGCGCGCAAACGCACCAGCAAGGGGCTCGATGCCTTCATGGCCACCTATGGCCTCAATACCGAAGAAGGCATCGCACTGATGTGCCTGGCCGAGGCGCTGCTGCGGGTGCCAGATGCCGAAACCGCCGATGCGCTGATCCGCGACAAGCTGGCCAGCGTGGACTGGTCCGATCATCTTGGCGAAAGCCGTTCGGTGTTCGTCAACGCCGCCACCTTTTCGCTGATGCTGACGGGCGAGGTTCTGCGCGGCGGATCGCGCAGCGAGGCGGGGCTGGCAAATACGCTGCGCCGCACCACCGGGCGGCTGGGCGAACCGGTGATCCGGCAGGCGGTGCAACAGGCGATGAAGATCCTGGGTGGCCAGTTCGTCTATGCCCGCACCATCGGCGAAGCGATGAAACGCGCCGCGCCCGAACGCAAGCGCCGTCTGGAACACAGTTTCGACATGCTGGGCGAAGCGGCGATGACGCTGGCCGATGCCGACCGTTACGCCCGTGCCTATGCCGGGGCGATCGCCCGGCTGGCGCAGGAGGGTGGCGGCGTGCATGGCGGGCCGGGCATTTCGGTGAAGCTGTCCGCGCTCTATCCCAAATATGATTTCTTCCACGCCGAGGCGGCATGCGCGCATATCGTTCCGGTGCTGCGCGATCTGGCGCTGGCGGCGCGCGACGCGGATATCCATTTCACCGTCGATGCCGAAGAGGCCGAACGGCTCGAACCAAGCCTCGACATCATCGAGGCGCTGGTGGCCGATGACGCGCTGTTCACCCGCGCCGACGGCAGCCAGTGGGACGGTTTCGGCCTTGCCATCCAGGGCTACCAGAAACGCGCGGTGGAACTGTGCCGCTGGACCGCCCGGCTCGCCCGCCGCCACGATCGCCGCCTGTTCGTGCGGCTGGTGAAGGGTGCCTATTGGGATGCGGAGATCAAGCACAGCCAGGTGGGCGGCTTTGCCGATTACCCGGTGTTCACCCGCAAGGTCGCCACCGATGTTTCCTATCTCGCCTGCGCACGCGAACTGCTCAAGGCGGATGATTGCATCTATTCTGCCTTCGCCACCCACAACGCCTATACCATCGGCGCCATCAAGGTTCTGGCCGGGGAAATGGGCGGTAAGCAGGGCGCGCTGCGTTTCGAATTCCAGCGGCTGCACGGCATGGGCGAGGAAGTCTATGCCGCGCTAGCCGAAATCGAGGGCGATCGCCGCACCACGGTGCGCATCTATGCCCCCGTCGGCGGGCACAAGGAACTGCTCGCCTATCTGGTGCGCCGCCTGCTGGAAAACGGGGCCAACAGTTCCTTCGTCAACCGCATGGCCGATGCCGAAGTGCCGGTGGCGGAACTGGTGGGCGATCCGGTGGCGGAACTTGCCGCAATGGCCCCACGCCGCAATCCGGCAATCCCGCTGCCCGCGGATATCTATCCCAACCGCCGCAACAGCGCGGGCGTGGATCTGGCCGATCCGCTGGTGCGCGAAAAGCTATACACGGACCTTGCCCACTGGCGGCAGGATCATCCCATTGCCGCGCCCACGCTGCGGGCAGAGGCGGGCGGGGAGGAACACGATGTGCTCGCGCCGCAATCGGGCAAGGTCGTCGGAACCGTCATCCCCGCCAGCCAGAAGGATGTCGATCTCGCGCTTGCCCGCGCGGTGGCCGCACAGCCGATGTGGGATGCGATGGGCGGTGCAGC
>JBGSLI010000093.1:0-4388 GCA_041740775.1 Alteraurantiacibacter sp.
GGGCCACCGCCACGCGCTGCTGCTCGCCGCCCGAAAGCTGGCTTGGCCGGTGATCGAGCCGGTGTTCCAGCCCCAGCGCGCCGAGCAATTGCCGGGCGCGCACAATCGCTTCATTGCGGCCCTTGCCGATCAGCAATTGCGGCAGCACCACATTTTCCTCGGCGGTAAAATCGGGCAGCAGATGGTGGAACTGATAGACAAAGCCCAGATGATCGCGGCGCAATCTGGTGCGCGCGGCGGAATCAAGCGTGCTGGCATCGCGGCCGACGATTTCGATAGTGCCCGAAAAGCCGCCTTCCAGCAGCCCCACCGCCTGCAACATGGTGGATTTGCCCGAACCCGAGGGGCCAAGCAGGGCGACGATTTCTCCCGCCGCGATTTCCAGATCCACCCCGTTCAGCACGTCGATCCGCACCCCGCCCTGTTCGAAGCTGCGGGCAAGATTGCTAAGCCGCACGACCGGCGGCGGCATGGCGGAACTATTCATAACGCAGCACCTCCACCGGATCGGTGTTGGAGGCGCGATAGGCGGGATAGAGCGTGGCGAGGAAACTCAGCCCCATCGCCATCCCCGCGATCATCAGTATCTCCATCGGATCGGTCTTGGATGGCAGTTCGGTCAAAAAGCGCACTTCCGGATTCCACACCTCCAGCCCGAACACCGTGCTCAGCCCGGTGACGATGCCGTTGCGGAAAAACAGCACCACAAAGCCCAGCACCAGCCCGGCGCAGGTGCCCAGAATGCCGATCACGGAGCCGGTGGTGACGAAAATCTTCAACAGGCTGCGCCGCGTTGCCCCCATCGTGCGGATGATCGCGATATCGCGCGTTTTCGATCGCACCAGCATCACCAACGAGGACAAGATGTTGAAGGCGGCCACCAGCACGATGATCGACAGCGCAAAGAACATCGCCACGCGTTCTACCTGCAAGGCTTCGAACAGCGAGGAATTCATCGATTGCCAGGTGGATATCTGCGCCTGTCCGCGCAGCTTATCCTGCACCGGAGCGAGGATTTCTTCCACCCGGTCCGCATCTTCGGTCTGCACTTCGATCATGCCGATCGAATCGCCCGTCATCAAAAGCGTCTGCGCCACCGGGATCGGCATGACGACAAAACGCTTGTCGAATTCATACACCCCCACTTCGAAAACCGCGGTTACGGTATAGCCGACCTGCCGGGGCACGGTGCCGAACGGGGTGGTGCGGCCCTGCGGGTTGATGATGGTAAGCGTATCGCCCAACCGCAGCCCGAGATTTTCCTGCAACCGCGCGCCGATGGCGACATTGCGCTCACCCGCCTGCAAGCTGGCCAGATCGCCCGCCACCAGATGCTGGTCCATATCGGCGATGTCGGCCATCGTGTTGCCGCGCACGAAAATCGCCTCGGCGCGGCCGTTGAAACTGGCGAGCAGCGGCTGTTCGATCAGCGGACTGGCGCTCACCACGCCGGGTGTCGCCTCGATATCTGCCAGCAGGCCCTCCCAGTTTTCCAGCCGCCCGCCAAAGCTCTGCACCACCGCATGGCCATTGAGATTGGTGATGCGGTCGAGCAATTCGGCGCGAAAGCCGTTCATCACGCTCATCACGATCACCAGCATGGCGACCGACAGCATCACCACGGTGATGGAAATGCCCGCCACCAGCGCAATCACCGCCTCGCTGCGGCCGGGCAGCATATATCTTTTGGCGATGGACCATTCGAAGGGGGAGAGGATCACTGTGGCGCGGCTCTGACATTGTTCCGGTTGGAGGCGGCTTTAGGTGGCGCCGCCTTTCCCGGCAATGAAAATGGCGCTGCTACCCCCGGCTTATTCCTGCGCCAGCTGCGCCGCGATCCACCCGTCCACATGCGCATCAAGCACGTCCAGCGGAACCGATCCGTTCTCCAGCACCGTATCGTGGAAGGCGCGCAGGTCGAAATCCTCGCCCAGCGCAGCTTCCGCCCGCGCGCGCAATTCGCGGATTTTCAGCTCGCCCAGCTTGTAGGCCAGCGCCTGGCCGGGCCAGGTGATGTAACGATTGACCTCGGCACTGATATTGCCTTCGGACAGCGCGGTGTTTTCCAGCATGTAATCCACCGCCTGCTGGCGGCTCCAGCCCATCGCGTGAATGCCGGTATCCACCACCAGCCGGTTTGCCCGCCACATTTCATAACTCAGCCGGCCCATCTGTTTGGCGGGCGTATCATACAGCCCCATCTCGATGCCGAGCCGTTCCGAATACAGCCCCCAGCCTTCGATAAAGGCGGTGAAAAAGGTGCCTCTTGCACGCAGCGGATGGATATCGAGTTCCTGTTGCAAGGCGATCTGGTGGTGGTGCCCCGGCACCGCTTCATGCACCCCCAGCGCGGGCAATTCCCACAAGGGCCGCTGGTCCAGCTCGGTCAGATTCAGCCGGTAAATGCCCGGCTGGCCGGTCGCCACCGATCCGGGTTCGTAATAGGCGGTGGTATTGCCCGGCGCGCTGGCGGCGGGGATCGGCTGCACGGTATAGGGCAAGCGCGGCAGGCGCCCGAACAGGCGCGGCATCCACCCGTCGATTTCCTTCGCCAGCGCGGCGGTATATTGCAGATAGCTTTCTTCGTCGGTGGGATAATATTGCGGATCGGTGCGCAGGTGCTCGATAAACGCCTCGCGGCTGGCAAACCCGGCTTCGGCCGCCACCGCCTCCATTTCCGCCCTGATCCGCGCGACTTCGGACAGGCCAAGATCGTGGACTTGTTGCGGGGTCATATCCGTGGTGGTGAAACTGCGCACCCGATAGGCGTAATATTCCTGTCCCTCCGGCGTGCCGCCCACGCCCGGCGCTGCATCGGTGCGGCAGGCAGGCGCATATTCCTGCGTATAGAAATCGGCAAAATTGCGCAGGCCGGCAAAGGCGCCTTCGGTAATCGCGTTGCGCCCGCGCGCTTCGAGCGCCGCCCATTCGCTTGGCGAAATCGTGGCCGGACGACTGGCAAAGGCGCTCCACCACACCGATTCCTCCGGGCTTTCGGCGATCAGCCCGGTGATCGAATTTTCATAACCCTCCATCGGCTCGCACGGCTGGGTGAGGCCCATCTCGACTGCGGTTTCGCTGCGGCTGATGACATTGGCGACATAGGCGGGGAAAGCCTCCAGCCGCCCCAGATAGCTGGCGTAATCCTGCGCGGTGAACAGCGGCGATCCATAGGGCAATCCGGCAATCGCTTCCTGCGGCCCGCCGCGATTGGTGAAGACGATATAGCGGCTCTGATCGAAGCGGGAGGCCTCCAGCCTGTCGTTGAAATCGCGCGCCAGCAGCGCGTAATCGATCCGCAAGCCTTCGGGCAATGCCCCGGTGTCGATCGCCTCCAGCCGCGTGACAAATGCTCGCGTCTGCGCAACCTGCGAATCATAGGCGGCGAGCGAATTGTCATCCAGCCGCCCGTCCCCGCGCCTGTCCCCGATCGAGGTGGCAAGATCGGGCGAATTGTCCAGCGTCCACTGCCACACTTCCTCGCGCAATTCGGTAAAGTCTTGCTCGGCGGACTGGGCCAGAGCAGGCTGCGCGAAGGCGAGCGTGAGCGCGAGGGCGGAGGCGGCGAGGAAGCGGCGGGTCATGTGGGGGGACTCCGGGTGAATTGGTTTCGGGCGAGACTAGTGGCTTGGCGGGGGATGTCTAGCCTCCCCTCAGCGTCTGCACACCCCAGTCCCGCTCCAACAAATAGAGCACCAGCCGCGCCGCTTCTCCTCGCGGGGAACCGTCCAGTCCGCCTTCGTTTTCGACCAGCAGCTTTGCATCGTCCGAAGCCATGCCGATCAGTCGCGCCACCTGCTCCAGCGAGGCGATGCTGAAACCCTCCTCGCCGCTCTGCCGCGTGCCGAGCAGTTCGCCGCCGCCGCGCAGGCGCAGGTCTTCCTCGGCCAGTTCGAACCCGTCCTGCGAGGTCTTCATCAGTTCGAGCCGCTTCTTGCCCGTTTCCGAAAGCTCGGCCCCGCGCAGCAGCAGGCAGGTGCTCTTGGCGCTGCCCCGCCCCACCCGCCCGCGCAGCTGGTGCAATTGCGCGAGGCCGAAGCGTTCGGCCTGTTCGATCACCATCAGCGTGGCATTGGGCACGTCCACCCCCACTTCGATCACCGTGGTCGCCACCAGCAGTTTCGCCGCGCCGCTGGCGAAGCGGGCCATGCCTGCATCCTTCGCTTCGGGCGCAAGCTGGCCGTGGACCAGCACCACATCATCACCGAACCGCGCCCGCAAAGCCGCATAGCGCGCCTCCGCCGCTGCCAGATCGTCGCTCTCGCTTTCGGTGCCGCGCACCATCGGGCAGACCCAGTATGCCTGCTGCCCGCCTTCGACATGGCGGCCCACGGCGGCGGTGATATCCTCCAGCCGATCGAGCGGAAGCACGCGGGTGTCGATCGCCT
>JBGSLI010000094.1:0-1707 GCA_041740775.1 Alteraurantiacibacter sp.
GGGACGTGCCGACGGTTGCCTATCGCGTCGGCGGCATTCCCGATGTCGCCGGCCATCCGCCCGCCTTCGCATTGGTGCCGCCGCGCGATCGCGAACAACTTGTCCGGCAGGTCTCGGCGCTGCTGACCGATCCCGATCTGCGCCGGACCTTCATCGAGCAGGGCCGCAAGCGCGTGCAATCCTTCTCCATTGGCCTGGCGCGCGAACAAATGCTCGGCCTCTATCGCAGCCTGGCATGACGGCGTGCAACGCAGCCGCGTGAGACATCTGGAATGATCCACTTCGTCACCACGCGCGATCACGCTTATACGATGAAGCATCTGGCCCGCCGGCTGGGGCGGGACCGATGCCTCCTGTGGCAATACGAGACCCTGTTCACCCATCCCAAGCTGCCGACCGGCACCTGGGTCTTCACCGATCACGAGCGCCTTTCCGCCTACGAGATCTTCCTGGCGTCGCGCGTTGCGCACCACCTGGAGCAGGGCGGGGCGCGGGTTCTCAATCACCCGGCGCGGGTGGCGCGGCGCTTCGATGTGCTGCGCCTGCTGAGAGAGGTCGGCATCAACAGCTTTTCCGCATGGCGCGCCGAAGCCCGGCCGCGGCCCGAGAGATTCCCGGTCTTCATCCGCAACGAATACGATCACCGGGCCGGCCAGCCGATGTTGCTTCCCGACCAGGCCACGCTGGATGATGCACTGGCCGCGTTGCAGCGGGACGGCAATCCGCTGTTCGGCAAACTGGTGGTCGAATACGCGGGCGAGGAAGTGAGCCCGGGAATCTGGCAGCGCCTGCAGACCTATTGCGTGGCCGGCACCATCATCGCCCATACCAACGTGGTCGATTTCGACTGGGTGGTGAAGGATACGAAAGACACGAAACGCCTGTACGAACACCCGGAATTCGACCGCTTCATCGCCCAGGAGCAGGCCTTCATCAGCGGCAACCTCCATGCCGATGTGCTGCGGCGCGCGTTCCAGCTGGCCGGCATCGAGTACGGCCGTGCCGATTTCGCGCTGGTGGACGGGCGGCCGCAGATCTACGAGATCAACACCAACCCCAATCATGCCGATCACAAGAAGCTCTTCCGCGCCATTCATCCGCGGCGGGTCGCGATCCAGAAATTCAGCGAAGACGCCGTGCAGGCGGCACTGCTGGCAAACGATATCGGCGGGCAAGGCCGCATTCGCATCCGAGACCATTTGCTCCGGCATCAACAGGGCCGGCGGTCCTGGCTGCCCGCTCCGATATGGCGGCCGTGATGCAGGAAGCGTCCAGGGCCCCCGCGGCCTGCTGCCGGGCGGTGACGTTGTCGGTCGAACCGGGTTTCGATTTCGGCGCCGCGCCCTATCGCGATTTGTTCAAACGAGCGTCCTGCAGCGCGTTCCAGCATCCGGACTGGCTGCAGCCCTTCTATCGCATGCTGGCCGGGCCGCAAGGTTTCGATCCGCTCGTGGTGACCGGGTACGATAGTGCGGGCGAATTGCAGCTGGTCGTGCCGCTGATCCGCCGGCGCGTGGAGCGCCTCACGACGATCGCATACGCCTTCCTGGGCGTGACCGACTATGCCTGCCCGATCGTCGCGCCCGAACTGTCTCTGGATGCGACACTTGCTGCGGATTTCCATCGCGTGCTCGGCGCCTATGACCGGCTGCGCATCGAGCCTGTGCGCGGCGATGCGTGCGATGCCTGGCGCGCCTTGCTCGGTTT
>JBGSLI010000095.1:0-3303 GCA_041740775.1 Alteraurantiacibacter sp.
GATGCGCAGACCGATTGCGCGCCAATTGCCAACGCGCCGCTGCAAATGGCTGAGGCGCGTCAGGCGAACCGCGCGCAGCAGGCTTTGCCGTACCCCGCACGCCCGGCCATCGTGTCGGTCCCCACGGTCTATCTGCAGGCAGACCGCGCGCGAGAATAGCGGCGTAAGCCCTTCACACCGCCCGCTTTTCTAAGGCAGCGCCCAGATCCGCGCGGCTGCCACCCATATTTTTCCGAACAGGTAAACCGCCATGTGGCAGACAATCGCCAAATCCGTTTTCGGATCGTCCAACGATCGCTACGTCAAATCGCTCGACAAGCTCGTAGCGCGGATCAATGCGCTGGAAGAACAGCTCGCCGATTTCTCCGATGATGAACTGCGCGCGCAAACCGCCAAGTTCCGCATCAAGCTGTCCGAAGGCAAAACGCTCGACGACATCATGCCCGAAGCCTTCGCCACCGTGCGCGAGGCATCGAAGCGGGTGCTGGGAATGCGCCATTTCGATGTGCAGATGGTGGGCGGAATCGTGCTCCACCGCGGCGAAATCGCCGAAATGAAGACGGGCGAGGGCAAGACGCTGGTGGCAACGCTGGCCACCTATCTCAACGCGATAGAGGGCAAGGGCGTCCACGTCGTTACCGTCAATGATTACCTCGCCCGCCGCGATGCCGAATGGATGGGGCGGCTGCACGGCTTCCTTGGCCTTACCGTGGGCGTGATCGTGCCCAATCTGCCCGAAGCTGCGCGCCGAGAAGCCTATGCGGCCGACATCACCTATGGCACCAACAACGAACTGGGGTTCGATTACCTGCGCGACAACATGAAGCAGGAACGCAGCCAGATGGTGCAGCGGCCCTTCAACTTCGCCATCGTCGACGAGGTCGATTCGATCCTGATCGACGAAGCGCGCACTCCGCTGATCATCTCCGGCCCGACCGAGGACAAGAGCGACCTTTACGTGGCCCTGGATACCCAGGTGAAGCAACTGGTGAAGGACCAGGCAGCGCTCGAAAAGGAGAAGGGCGAACCGCTGGGCGAGGATGATGGCTATTTCACCAAAGACGAAAAGAGCCGCAACATCCAGCTGACCGAAGGCGGCGTGGAAGAAATGGAACAGCGGCTGATCGCCGCCGGCCTGCTGGAAACCGACAATCTCTACGATGTCGAAAACACCCAGGTCGTCCACCACATGGATCAGGCGCTGCGCGCGGTGGTGATGTTCAAGAAGGACACCGATTACATCGTCAAGGACGGCAAGGTCATCATCATCGATGAATTCACCGGCCGGATGATGGATGGCCGCCGCTGGTCCAACGGTCTGCATCAGGCGGTGGAAGCCAAGGAAGGCGTGAAGATCGAGCCGGAAAACCAGACGATGGCATCGATCACCTTCCAGAACTATTTCCGCATGTATCCCAAGCTTTCGGGCATGACCGGCACCGCCGCCACCGAGGCGAGCGAGTTCTGGGACATCTACAAGCTGAACGTGGTGGAAATTCCCACCAATGTGCCGATCGCGCGGGTGGACGAGGAGGACGAGTTCTACAAGAACACGCTCGACAAATTCGCCGCCATCGCCAGGGCCATCAAGGAGAAATCCGACAGCGGCCAGCCGGTGCTGGTGGGCACGGTTTCAATCGAAAAGTCCGAACTGCTGAGCAAGTTTCTCGATTCTGAAGGTGTGAAGCACGCCGTGCTCAACGCCCGGATGCACGAACAGGAAGCGCATATCGTGGCGCAGGCGGGCCGCATTGGCGCGGTGACGATTGCCACCAACATGGCCGGGCGCGGCACCGATATCCAGCTGGGCGGCAATGTCGATTTCCGCATCGAGGACGAGCTGAGCGCAATGGAGGACGGCCCCGAAAAGGACGCCGCCATCGAGGCGATCAAGGCCGAAGTGGCGGAGCAGAAAGCGCGCGTGCTGGAGGCGGGCGGGCTGTTCGTGCTCGGCACCGAACGCCATGAAAGCCGCCGCATCGACAATCAGCTGCGCGGCCGTTCGGGCCGTCAGGGCGATCCCGGCCTGTCACGCTTCTATCTGTGTCTGGAGGATGATCTGCTGCGCATTTTCGGGCCGGACACGCTGTTTGCCAAGATGATGAACGCCAATCTGGAGGATGGCGAAGCAATCGGTTCCAAATGGCTGAGCAAGGCGATCGAAACCGCGCAGAAGAAGGTGGAAGCGCGCAATTACGAAATGCGCAAGCAGGTGGTGCAATATGATGACGTGATGAACGATCAGCGCAAGGTGATTTACGAACAGCGCGCTGAAATCATGGATGCCGAACGGGTTGACGATGTGGTGGAAGATATGCGCCGCGATGCGATCAACGCCATCGTGTTCGGTGCCTGCCCGCCCGGTTCCTACCCCGAACAATGGGATATCGCCCAGCTTGGAGAAAAGACCCGCGAAGTGCTGGGCCTGGATGTGCCGCTGGCCGATTGGCTGGAGGAAGAGCAGGTCGAACCCGAACTGATCGAGGAGCGGCTACAGGAACTTTCGCACCAGCGGATGGAAGCGCGCACCGCCGATATCCCCGATGAAAGCTGGCGGCGGGTGGAAAAATCGATCCTGCTCGAACGGCTCGATCATCACTGGAAGGATCACCTCGCCACGCTCGATGCGCTGCGGCAGGTGGTATTCCTGCGCGCCTATGCACAGAAACAGCCGATCAACGAATACAAGCGCGAAGCCTTCGGCCTGTTCGAGACCATGCTCGATACGCTGCGCGAGGATGTGACCAAGGTGCTGATGACGGCAGAATTCCGCCAGGCCGAGCCGCCCCCGCCGCGTGCCTTGCCCGATCTGCCCGATTTCCTCACCGGGCATATCGATCCCTTTACCGGTGAGGACAATTCCAACGATGGCGATGGATCGGCCGCGCGAGCGCCGCTGTTCGGCACGCTGGCATCATCGCCGGTCGCTTCCACCGGGTCGGGCGGATCGCAGTCTGCCGATCCCTTCGCGCATCTCAACGTTAGCCGCAACGCTCCGTGCCCTTGCGGATCGGGCAGCAAATACAAGCATTGCCACGGCGCGCAGAGCTGAACCCGGCGCAGGGCACCCCAAGATCAACGCGCGGCCGTGCGGGTATTATCCGACGGCGCTCCGCGTCTCCAGCCGTGACAGCGCTGCGGCAATCGCGGCGGCGTCCTCCGCATCGGGCTGCCAGTGCGATGCCAGCGGCGCGCCGGGGCCGAAGATCGCGGAAAGGATCCCGGCATCGCCATGCGTCTGCCAGCAGGCGGCAAGCTTTTGCGCCAGCGGATCGTCCACCGAACCGTTATCGCCCCTGATGT
>JBGSLI010000096.1:0-3330 GCA_041740775.1 Alteraurantiacibacter sp.
ACAGGATTTCATCCCCGATCACCACCAGCGCGGCGGTCCAGACCTTGTCGGGCGCGCTCATTCGGCGGCGATCGCCTGCGGGACGGAAGGTGCCGCGCGGTCTGCCTGTTCATCCGTTTGCGGCGCGCGCAGAAAGCGCAGCACGCCGTCGGCCACCGGGCGCTGGCGGAAATCGCGCTTGTCCTCCAGATAATCGTGCTTGAGCGTCCACGGCCGCTCGGCCCCCACCTTGGGCATCAGCGGCAAGGCGCGGGTGAGATAGCCGCTGCTGTAATCCCACGGGGTGATCGCTTCGGGCACGTCCTGGGGTGCCAGCGCGGGCAGCGCCACATCACTGCCCGTCTTTTCCATGTGATTGAGCACTTCGCAGGCGTAACGCGCGTTCATGTCTGCGCGCAAGGTCCAGCTGGCGTTGAGATAGCCGAACACGAAGCTGAGGTTGGGAAGGTTGGAAAACATCGTCCCGCGATAGAAGAAATGATCCTTGAAATCGACCGGAGCGCCATCCTTGCTGATCGCTACCTTGCCCGCCAGCGCCAGGCGCAGGCCGGTGGCGGTGATGACGATATCGGCGGGCAGGTGTCCGCCCGACTGGAGTTTCACGCCTTTGGCATCGAAGCCCGCGATGCGATCGGTGACGAGCCGCGCCGCGCCACTTTTCACCGCGTTGAACAGATCGCCATCGGGCACCAGGCACAATCGCTGTTCCCACGGGTTATACGGTGGTTCGAAATGCACCGGATCATAGGCATCGCCCAGCGAATTGCGCAGCAGCCCGCGCAGCTTTTCCGCCAGTTTGGCCGGATTGGTGCGCGATACGTGGAAGATATAGGCGCGCAGCGCGATGTTCTTCTGCCGGGTGAGCCAATAGGCGATTTTTTCCGGGAACCAGCGTTCGAACCTTTTGCCCCATTTGTCGCGCCGCGGCCCCGGTGCCATCCAGGTGGGGGTGCGCTGGAGCATGGTGACGCTGGCGGCGGTTTTGGCCATCACCGGAACGATGGTGACCGCGGTTGCCCCCGAACCGATCACCACCACATGTTTGCCGGCATAATCCAGATTATCGGGCCAGAACTGCGGATGCACCACCTGCCCGCCGAAGTTTTCCAGGCCCTGTATCTGCGCATCGTGCGGATTGTCGTAATCGTAATATCCGCTGGCGAAATACAGCCAGCGCGCGGTGATCGCGCTCTCGCGCCCGTCCTTCCCGCGCGAGGTGATCGTCCAGCAGGCGCTGCGCGAATCCCACGCCGCGCTGAGCACTTCCTGCCCGAAGCGGATGTTCTGCCGGATGCCGCGTTCATCGACGATGCGATTGAGATAGTCGAGGATCGCCGGGCCATCGGCAATCGCGTCCTCGTGCTTCCACGGCTCGAACGCAAAGCCCAGCGTGTGCATGTCCGAATCCGAACGCACGCCGGGATAGCGGAACAGGTCCCACGTCCCGCCGATCTGATCGCGCCGTTCGAGAATGGTGTAACTGCGCTGAGGGCAGATCAGCCCCATGTGCCCGGCCATCGAAATGCCCGAAAGCCCCGCGCCGATGATGAGAACGTCTGTGTCGATTGTCATGCCCGCCAGATTGCCAGCAAGCATGCGCTGTGTCACCTGCAATGACATGACAATCGTAGCAGCACGGCGTTATTGCAAGGGCAAGGTGGTGCGGGCCAGGCTCGGCCCGCGCGCCGGATTGCCGGGCGAAGGCGAATTCGACTGGATCGGGCTGGTCGATCCCGCGCTTGAAGAGATGGAGCGGCTGCGCAAGGCCTATGGCCTGCATCCGCTGGCGATCGAGGATGCGCTCACCCCGCGTCATCCGCCCAAGGCGGAAAGCTATGGCGAACAATTGTTCATCATCGCGCGCACGGTGGACAGCGGGCTGGGCGATCTTGTCGTCTATGGCCAGACCGCGATCTTTCTGGCGTGCGGCTTCATCATCACCGTCAGGCTGGGCAGCGCCCGCGCGCACAGCGAATTGCGCGACGAACTCGAAGCCCTGCCCGAACGGCTGGCCGAGGGGCCCGATTTCGTGCTCCACGCGCTGCTCGATTTCATCGCCGAGGGGTATGAGCCTGTGCTCGACAAGCTTGAAGCCATTGTGGCGCAGGTGGAGGACGGCGCGATCGAGGCCTTTCCCGATCAGTCGCGCATTAGGCGGATCTTCCGGCTGCGCCGCGTGCTCAGACAGCTGGAAGGCACGGGCGGGCGGATGGAGGAGATGGCAGCCAAGCTGGCGCAGATCGAACTGCCCGCGATCGATGCCAGCGCGCGCCCCTATTTCCGCGACGTTCACGATCGCACAAGGCGCGTGGTCACGCGCGTGCGCGCCTCGATCGATACGCTGGGGAGCATTCTCGAAGTCGCCAGCCTGCTCGAACAGAGCCGCCAGGGGGGGATCACCCGCCAACTCGCCGCCTGGGCCGCGATCCTCGCGGTGCCGACCGCAGTGGCGGGGATTTACGGAATGAATTTCACCTTCATGCCCGAACTGGAATGGCGCTACGGCTATTTCACCGTGCTAGGCGGACTGGCGCTGATCTGCGGCGCGCTGTTCTGGCGCTTCAAGCGGATCGGCTGGCTTTAGGCGGCAAGTGCACGCGCCGCCTGCAAAGTGTTGGCGAGCAGGCAGGCGATCGTCATCGGGCCGACGCCGCCGGGAACCGGAGTGACCGCGCGGGCGTGCTGCACTTCGTCATAGGCGATATCGCCCGTCAGCCGAGCCTTGCCGTCCGCGCCAGCGATGCGGGTAATGCCGACATCGATCAGCACCGCGCCTTCCTTCACCCAATCGCCGCGCACCATCTGCGGCCTGCCGGTGGCGGCCACGATGATATCGGATCGGCGGGCGATGGCGGGCAGATCGCGGGTCCGGCTGTGGGCAATCGTCACGGTGCAGCCCGCCGCCAGCAGCAGCAGCGCCACCGGCTTGCCGACGATATTCGAACGCCCGATCACCAGCGCATCCAGCCCCGCCGGATCGGGTATCACCGATTTGAGCAGGATCATCACCCCCTGCGGGGTGCAGGGGACAAGCCCCTTGACCCCGGTTGCCAGCCGGCCCGCGTTGAGCGGGTGGAAGCCGTCCACGTCCTTATCGGGATCGATCGCCTGCAGCACGAGGTCGGTATCGATGTGGGCGGGCAGCGGCACCTGGCACAAAATGCCGTGGACCGCCGGATCGCGGTTCAGCCGTGCGATCAGCGCCAGCAGTTCCGCCTGCGGGGTATCGGCGGGCAGGCGATGGGCGAAACTGGCGATGCCTACCTTCGCGCAGGCCTTCACCTTGTGGCTGACATAGACCTCGCTGGCCGGATCCTGCCCCACCAGCAC
>JBGSLI010000097.1:0-2390 GCA_041740775.1 Alteraurantiacibacter sp.
TCGCTCGCCGCAATGGCGCTGGCAGGCTGCACTACCGCATCGGGCACCGGATCGGGCACCGCCACCACGGCCACGGCGGGCAGCACCGCTGCAACCGAAGCGGACGCGCCCTATCCTTCCACCTACGAACGCTATCCCGGCGTGCCCACCGCGCTGGTGGGGGCGACGATCTTTGATGGCACAGGCACCATGATCGAAGGCGGCACGGTGCTGTTCGCAGATGGCCAGGTGGTGGGTGTGGGAGGGGCAGACCTCGCCATTCCTGCAGGCTACGCGCGGATTGACGGGACGGGCAAATTCGTCACCCCCGGCATCATCGATATCCATTCGCACCTTGGCGATTATCCCACCCCGTCGGTGGATGCGCATTCGGACGGCAACGAGGCAACCGCGCCCACCACGCCCGAAGTCTGGGCCGAACATTCGGTGTGGCCGCAGGACCCCGGCTTTTCCCGCGCGCTGGCCAATGGCGGGATCACCAGCCTGCAAATCCTGCCTGGATCGGCCAATCTGATGGGCGGGCGATCGGTCACCTTGAAGAATGTGCCCAGCCGCACGGTGCAGGGGATGAAGTTCCCCGGCGCGCCCTACTCCATGAAAATGGCCTGCGGCGAAAATCCCAAGCGCGTTTACGGCAGCCGCAACCGTTCGCCCTCCACCCGCATGGGCAATTTTGCCGTCAACCGCGAAACCTTTCTGCAAGCGCAGGAATATATGGCCGAGGAAAACCCCGATCGCGATCTGGCGATGGAAACGGTGGCGGGCGTGCTGCGGGGCGAAATCCTGATCCAGAACCACTGCTACCGCGCCGATGAAATGGCGCTGGTGTTGGATATGGCGGATGAATTCGGCTATACCGTTTCCGCCTTCCACCACGCGGTGGAAAGCTACAAGATCGCCGATATGCTGGCCGAACACGATGTCTGTTCGGCGGTATGGGCGGACTGGTATGGCTTCAAGATGGAAGCTTACGATGCAATCCCTGAAAACGCCGCGCTGATCCATCAGGCGGGGGCCTGCGTGGTGATCCATTCGGACGATGCAAACGGCATCCAGCGCCTCAATCAGGAAGCCGCCAAGGCGCAGGCCGATGGCCGCCGGATGGGGATCGACATCGCCGATGCCGAAGTCATCTCGTGGATCACGCTCAACGCCGCGCGGGCGATGGGAATCGGCGATATGACCGGCAGCTTGGAGCCGGGCAAGATGGCCGATGTGGTGCTGTGGAACGGCGATCCGCTGAGCGTCTATTCGCGGCCCGAAATGGTCTGGATCGATGGGGCGCTGATGTATGACATGAACGATCCGGCGATGCGCCCGGTGAGCGATTTCGAACTGGGCCAGCCGGGCGAAGGAGACGTGAAATGACGCGGCTTCTGATGCTTGCCGCCAGCGCGCTGGCGTTTTCGGCCACCGGCGCCCTGGCGCAGGATATTGCGGTTACCGGGGCCACCATCGCCACCGGAGACGGCAGCGAACCGATCGAAAACGCTACCGTGGTGGTGCAGGGCGGCCGCGTTGTCGCCGCCGGCGCAGGCATTGGCGTGCCCGCAGGCGTGCCGGTGGTGGACGGCAGCGGATTGTGGGTGACGCCGGGCCTGTTCGCCTCGATCACCAATCTGGGGCTGGTGGATGTGGAAGCGGTGTCCGAAAGCAATGATGAAGATGCCGATGAATCGCCCTTCCACGCGGCGCTGGATGTAGCCCCAGCGATCAATCCGCGGGCGCAGGATTTCGCCTACAGTCGCGCAGGCGGAGTCACCCGCGCCACGGTTACCCCTGCGGCAGGATCGGGGATTTTTGCAGGGCAGGGCGCGGTGGTCGATCTGGGGGCCGATTTCGATGCTGTGCGCCATCCGCGCGCCTTCCAGCATGTCGAAATGGGTGAACGCGGCGCGCGGCTGGCAGGCGGCAGCCGCACAGCGGTGCATACGATGATCCGCAACGCCTTGTTCGAAGCCGCGCGGCTCGATGGCAGCGGCGAGCGTGACGATGATGCCATGCTCACGCGCTTCGATGCGGTGGCGCTAGGCCCGGTGGTGCGCGGCGAACAGAAACTATACGTCACCGTCCACCGCGCCGCCGATATTCTTGCAGTGCTGGCGCTGCGGGAGGAATTTCCGGCGCTCGATCTGGTCCTGGTCGGCGCGACCGAAGGCTGGATGGAGGCAGACCGGATCGCGGCGGCCAATGTGCCGGTGATCACCAATGCGCTAGTCGATCTTCCTGCCAGTTTTGAACGTCTGGCCGCCACGCAGAGCAATCTCGGGCGAATGATGGCCGCCGGGGTGCGCGTCGCCATCGGCGGATATGAAAGCAGCGGCGATCATCCGCGCGGCTTGCCACAGCAGGCGGGCAATATGGTGGCGCTGGGCGGGGTGCCGGGGGCC
>JBGSLI010000098.1:0-9218 GCA_041740775.1 Alteraurantiacibacter sp.
GGCGGCCACCGCATTGTCCACATCCGCCTCGCTACCCAGCGCGATGCGGCCCGACACTTCCTCGGTAGAAGGGTTGACCAGATCCGCCGTGCCGCTGCCTTCAGGGGCAACCCATGCGCCATCGATATAGAACTTCAGATATTCGCGCATGGCTTTCTCCCTTTTCCTCCCCGGAACGGGGAGGGGGACCACCTGCAAGGTGGTGGAGGGGCGCCATCGCTCGTGCCCCACCACCATGCTGCGCATGGTCCCCCTCCCCCAAGGGGGAGGATCAATTACTGCGTCCCTTCGGCATACCAGGTGCGGAACTTGTCGTATTTGGGCATTTCTTCGGAATTGGCCTTGGGGTCGATCGGCACGTGGATCACCGTCGGCCCGCCCCCTGCCGCGATATGGGCATAGGCCCGCGCGATGGCGGGGCCGATTTCTTCGGCCGTGGTGACATATTCGCCCGCCGCGCCAAGCCCTTCGGCGATCTTGTCGAAGCGCACCTTGTCGCTCCAGTGGACGCCGGTTTCCGCTGTGCCCTGGCCGAAGGTGCGCTTGTAAACGCCCACTTCCAGCCCCCATTGGAAATCCACCGCCACCACGCACACCAGCGGCAGATTGCGCCGCACCGCCACTTCCAGTTCGGCGATGTGGAACAGGAAGGAGGAGTCCGATGTCACCAGCATTCCCGGCCGCTGCACGCCGGTTTCGGCCTGATCGGCCAGCATCGCGCCGGTGGCATAGGGCAGGCCGGTGCCGATATGGCCGTAATTCTGGTTCCAGATCACATCGTTCGGCTTGCACTGATTGTAGGTCCAGCCGAAAATCACGCTGGCCCCGCCATCGCGGATCATGATCCCGCCCTTGGGGAAGGCCTTGGTCGCTTCCACGATGAAGCGGCTGGTGTGGATTTTCACTTCGCCCGTCCCATCCGATCTGGTCAGCGTTTCGGCGGCGAGCTCATCGAGTTCGGCCTGCCCGTCGCGCATGAATTTTTCGAGATCGGCGGTATCGCCCACCCAATCCCCCAGCGCGCGGGTGAGCTGCGGCACCACCGCGCGCACATCGCCCACCAGCGGCACATCCACCGGGCGGTTGACGCCGATGGCGGTCGGGTCCTGCTGGACATAGATCCACTTGCGGTCCCCCTCGCCCGCATACCAGTGCCGCCAGCGCCCGAAATGCACCGGCTCGCCCAGTTCGGTGGCCAGCGCCACCACGCAATCAGAGGCTTCGACCGCTTCGATCGAGGCATCGGAGAACACATACTGGAAAGTGCGGTCCTCGATCCCTTCGATATAGGAGGTGCCGCCCGAAGTCTGGATCACCGGGCAGTTCATCTTCAGCGCCAGTTCGCGCACCGCCGCGCCCGATTTGCTGGTGTGGACCGCGTGGCCCACCAGCAGGATCGGGTGCTTGGCGTGTTTGATAAGCTCCGCTGCCTCGGCAATCCGGTCGCCATCGGCACCCTGATTGGTCAGGCGGTAGCGATGCGGCGGCAGCACCGGCGGCGCGTCCAGTTCTTCCAGAATGACGTTGGAGGGATATTCGACATAGGTCGGCCCCGGCGTGCCCGACATGGCGATGCGGATCGCCTCGCGGATCACCTCGTCGGTCTGGTCGGCATATTCGATCGCGCCCGAATATTTGACGCTGTCCTCGATCATCGGTTCCTGCCGCACGAACTGGATGCGCCCCCGGCGGACGCGGCGTTCGGTGACGCGGGCGCGCTGGCCGCCGAGGAAGATGACCGGGCTGTTCTCGACCTTGCAGCACTGGATCGCAGGCATCATGTTGGCCAGCCCCGGCCCCAGCGTGCCAAAGCACAGCGCGGGCTTGCCGGTGATGCGGCTGGCGGCTTCGGCCATGAAACCGGCGGCGGCTTCGTGATGCGGCGAAACCACCGTCCACCCGCGCGCCTCTGCTTCCAGACACAGATGCACGAAATTGGGATCGGGAATGCCGAACAGCGTGCGAATCCCCTCGGCCTCGAACAGGTCGAGGATGCGCTTGTACACCGGAGTGCCGCCGGCCCTGGCTTTCAACTCGCTGGTGGCGGTAACAGGCTTGGTATCGTCGTAGCTCATGAGATTTTCCTAACGCCACCGCGGCCGATGAAATCGGCCAGATTGCGGTGCAGATTGATGACCTTCTGTTCCTGATGCGGATTGGGCAGCGGCCCGCGAAAGCCCGATGATTTCATCCCCTTGTGGACGAATTGCATATTGTCGAAATCCTGCTGCAGCACCGGCCCCCAGTTTTCGGCGCTGGGTTCGGCATGGACCCATTTGGTCTGCGGTTCCTCGCCTTCTGGGAAGCGTTCGAGCGCGTAGCTTTCGAAGATGCACTTGTCCGGATCATCGCCATAGGGCCGCACGCGGTAACACAGCGCATAGGTCGCCCCATGGAGGATGTTCTGATTGGGAAACAGCCCCCAGGCGAGGCCTGATTCCTTCTGGATATGCGGCGGGATTTCCGGCCAGATCACCCCGCGTTTCGCATCATCCGCCTTGGCCGAGGCGATCCAGTGGGCGATGACATCGGCGGGCGGCGTGCCTTCGGGCAATTCATCCACCAGCCGGCTGGCGGCGGCCACCAGCGTTTCGGTCGAGGCGGCGAAATTGACCGTCTCGTAGTTCTCGCGGATCAACTGATAGGTGGAAAGGCGCGGATCGAGCCCGGCGCGCCCCGCACGCGTGGTGCCGCCGCTGGTAGCGGTGGCGAACTCCTTCTCGCGCACGTCATAACCCGATACCGAATGCAGGCCGAACTGCTTGGAATAGGCGTAATAATCGCCATAGGCGAGCAATTGCGTGTGCGTTCCGGCGACGTGGTATGGCTCCAGAAACGCCTCTATCGCCACCTTCCAGTTGCAGTCATAGATCGCCCATTGCCGCCATTTGTAGCGCATTTTCGAAAGCTCGTGCGCTTCGAGCACTTCGCCGGCAAAACCCATCCATTCGGCCAGCGGCACGGCATCGGGGTCCATATTGATGTAGATGAACCCGCCCCAGGTCTCCACCTTCACTGGCGAAAGGCAGGTCATTTCCGGCGTCAGCCGATTGTGCCAGTCCTGCGGATCGAGAATGTAGCTGTTGTTGCCGTCGGTATCGAAGCTCCAGCCATGGAAGCCGCAGATGAAGCTCTTGCGGCCCGAACCGCGCACATCGTGGACCTTGTCCGGCAGCATGTCGGGCACGCTAACAAGCTGGCGGCCGCGATGCGGGCAGACATTGTGGAATGCCTTCAGCGTGCCGTCATCCTTGCGCAGCACGATCACCGATTCGTCGGCGACGTTATAGGTCATCCAGTCGCCGGGATGGGGCAGGTCTTCCTCGCGCTCCACCATCTGCCACACGCGGGGCCACAGCAGGCGCTTTTCATCCTCCAGATAATCGCGCGAGAGGAAGGCCTCGGTCGGATAGGTGACGAGTTCCTCGGCATCCATCACCTCCGGTCCGATATTGGGCGGGCCAATATTGGGGAGCCGGTTTCCTTTTTCGCCGCTCATCGGATCATGCCTTTCATCCGCCTGCTTCCTGCTCCGCCAGTTCGTCCTGCGTCAGCTCCAGGCCTTCCATGCTGCCCGCCGCGCGCCATTCGCGCAGGAAACGCATGAAATCGTCCCAGCCCCCGCCCCAGGCGCGGAACAGCCCCCAATCATGCGTATCTGCCCCTTCATTGCTGAAATAGCTGGGCGGGCAGATGTTGAGCAGATCATCATTGGTGACCTGCGTGGCGAGGAAATGTTCGGTATAATCCTGCGTTGCCTGCTCGGTCGGCTCGGCCACCACCGCGCCGCGCCGCAACGTTTCGCCAATCACATAGGCGGCATGTTCACCCTGCCGCCCGAACTGTTCGGTGACATTGGCATTGATGCCGCCCTGGATATAGCCGATGTAGAACTGGTTGGGGAAACCATGCGTCATCGTGCCGTGAAAGGTGCGCGGGCCGTGGTTCCAGTAATCATAGAGCGACCGGCCGCCGCGCCCCTCCACCCGGCCGATGCCCCAGCGCCTCTCCAGCGCGCTGGTCACTTCAAAGCCGCTGGCAAAGATGATGCAATCGGCTTCGTATTCCTCGCCGTTGGCGACAAATCCGCTTTGCGTCAGCTGTTGCAGCCCGCGGGTTTCGGAAACGTCCACCAGTTCCACATTGGCGCGGTTGAAACAGGGATAATAGGCGTCGCTGGAAAGCGGGCGTTTGCACATGAAATTGTAGAACGGCTTGAGCTTGTCGGCCAGCACCGGATCGTCCACCAGTTCGTCCACCCGGCGGCGCATCCGTTCCATCACCCGATGATCCATCACGTCGCGCCGGGCGAGGAATTCCTGCGGGGTGAGTTGCGGCCAGCCCTCGGCGGCCAGCTGGGACTGGAGATTGCGGCTGATCTCGGTCCAGAAATCGCACACCAGATCCACATCGTCGGGGCCAAAGCTTTCCATTGCCCCGCGGTGGAAATTGGCCTGGCGTTCGGCCTGCCATCCCGGCGCAAGCGAAGCCGCCCATGCTGTATCGGTTGGCGGATTGGGCCGCGCATCGACGGGCGAAGGCGTACGCTGCACGACGTAGAGATGCTGGCACCACTGCGCCAGATGCGGCACCGCCTGGATCGCGGTGGCTCCCGTTCCGACCAGCGCGACCTTCCTGTCCTTCAGCTTGTCCAGCGCAGGCTCGCTCCAACTGCCGCCGGTATAATCATAATCCCAGCGTGATGTGTGGAACAGTTTGCCCCTGAATGTGTCCAGTCCGGCAATGGCGGGCAGCTTGGGCATGTTGAGCACGCCGTTGGCCATGATGACGAAGCGCGCCTTGATCTCATCGCCGCGATTGGTGCCCACGCGCCAGCGCAGCAGGCCCTCGTCCCACACCAGCGAGGTGATCTGGGTGTGGAAGATCGCCTTGTCGGCAAAGCCGAACTTCTCGGCGATCAGCCGCGTATAGCCCTGGATTTCCTCCCCGTCGGCAAAGCGTTTGGAGGGCATGAAGCCGGTTTCTTCGAGCAGCGGCAGGTAACAGTAGCTTTCGTTGTCGCACTGGATGCCGGGATACTGGTTCCAGTACCACACCCCGCCAAAATCGCCCGCGGTATCGATATTGCGGAAATCGGTAATGCCCTGCTGCGTCAGGTGATAGCTGGCCAGCACGCCGCCCCAGCCAGCGCCCAGAACGGCCACGTCGATCTCGTCGGTGATCGGCTCACGCGGGGCCATTTCCGTGTGTGGATCGATGGAATAATCGGCCACCGCCCCCCGGCCTTCGGGGCGCACATAGTGCTTTTCCCCGTCCTTGAAGAGGCGCCGTTCGCGTTCATGGGCATAACGCTGGCGCAGCGCGGCGATATCGATCGCGTCGGCTGGCGGGACGTCGCTTGGCTTGCAGGACATTGTTTCCCTCACGCATGGTGTTCAAGGCTGACTCTTATCCACCAGCCATGCCGATGCCAGAACGAAACCGCGCGCTTCCCGCCTTATCGCCCCCGCGGTGCGTGCAACTTCGCGGCAGCGATCATGCCGGGCCAGCCATGGCCAGCCATCGCGCGCGTGATATGGCGCGGGCATCGATATTGGCGGGAGACAGCGAGTGCAGGCGATTTCGGCGGACGATCTGCTCGATCAGGCGACGGCGCGGACCGGGCTGGACGATTTCGGCGATCTGCCGTTTCGCGATGCGCTCGGCCGGCTGGTCGATTCGGTCAACGCCGAGGCGAGGCTGAGCGAGCGCGGCAGCGCAGCGCTTGCCAGATCGCTGACGAGCTATCTCGCCAACCGGCTCAAGATCGTCGATTACCACCGCCAGCACCCCGAATTGCGCGAACGCCCGATCGAAAAGCCATTGTTCGTGTTCGGCCTGCCGCGCACGGGCACCACGCTGACGATCAACCTGCTGGCATCCGATCCCGCGCGGCGCTGCTACACCCGCTGGGAGGCGCTCGACAGCGTTCCGCCCGCGCCGCGCGAGGGGTTCAGGGACGATCCGCGCTACATCGCCGAACAGCAGCGGGTGGACATGGCGCTGCAATATATGCCGCAGATTTCCGCCATCCATCACGAAGGCGCCGAAAGCCCGTCCGAATGCCAGTTTGCGATGGCGCTGTCGTTCTGCGCGCAAGTGTTCGATTCGATGCTGGACGTGCCCGCTTATCACCAATGGTTCCTGCACGAAGCCGATTACGAACCTGCCTTCCGCTTCCAGAAGCTGCAATTGCAGGTGATGCAGGCCGAAAACGCCGGGCGCTGGACGCTGAAGAACCCGTGGCACCCGCTGTTCCTCGATGCGCTGCACCGCGTCTATCCCGATGCGCAGCTGGTGATGACGCACCGCGATCCGCTCGAAGTGGTGGGTTCTGCGTGCAGCCTGTGCGCCACGGTGCGCCCGATCTACAGCGATCATGTCGATGGCCGCAGGGTGGCCGACATGCTGATGGAAACCTTCGATGCCATGATCGCGCGGCAGGCCGCCTTCCGCGAAAAGCACGGCGCCGATGCCATTTTCGATATCGATTATGCCGAACAGGTGGCCGATCCGATCGGCCAGATGCGCAGGCTTTACGATCGGTTTGACGAACCCTTCACGCCCGCCGCCGAAACGGCGATGCAGGCCTGCCTGGCGGCAAACCCCAAGGGCAAGTTCGGCAGGCATTCCTACACGCTCGAACAATTCGGTGTGAGCGAGGACGAGGTGCGCGAACGTTACCGCGATTACCGCGAGCAATACGGCTTTGCGTGATGGATCGGACTACTAGTCCGGCCGCTTGAGCAGTTCGATTTCGGCACTGGCGGTGGCCATGGTGGTGCCCGCCTGGTTCGCCATCCGGCAATCGACCGCAACTATGTGACGGCCATCCTGATCGATATATTTGTCGAGGATAGTGCCGGTCATGATGGTGATGTCGCCGGTCAAGGCGGGGCCGCGATAATTGGCCTTGGAATGGCGGATCGTGCCCCATTCGCCCGCCCAGCCGGCGAAATAATCGGTAATCCAAGCACCCATAGATGCGCCATAGCCATAGCCGCGCGGCATCCCGATGTAGCGCGCCCAGCGCGGGAACAGATGCCCGCGCGACGGGCCGATATAGGCGCCGTCGGTATTTTCGGGATTGTTGCGTTCCTCCACCGGATCTTGCTCCGGCCCGGCCATCGGCCCGGTAAAGCCCAGTTCGGCCATGTTTAGATCGGTGCGGCGGTGCATGCTGCCCCATTGGGTGAAGGTATAGGCGCGCCATTCGGTAGCGAAGCTGACGATCGAATGCGGTCCGAACACGCGCTCGGCCAATGCGTCGCCCTTGTTCGCATCGTCCCAGTAGCGGGGTGAGTGGCCAAGATCGTGGAGCATCTTGATCCACGCATATTTGCGCGCCTCCAGTTCCTCCAGCGCATCGTCCGACCATTCGGGCTCATCCTGCGCCGCATTGGTCTGGGCCTGCGCGGCCTGGCCGGCGGCCTGATCGTAACGGATCGAGGTGGACCGCTGCTTGGCCACCAGATCTCCGTGCTGGTTGTAATAGAAATTGTCCCCCCGCTGAAAGCAGGTGGGCCCGAAGGAGGAGGTATCCTTGATGGTGTAATCGAACGGGATGCGTTCGTTCCACAACCGGTCCCCGCCGCGCACACGCGGGCCGTAAAACCACCATTCGTCGCCGCCGAACAGCATGTGCGAATTGGGGATCATGCCGATGCACGAGGGTGCGGAACCGTGCCCGTCATCCATCGAAACCGGAAAGCTCTGCGGCGAGATCAGCCCGCCGTGGCGGCTTTCGGCGGCATACATCGCATCATAATGCAGGCGGTTGGGATAATGCATCGCCTGCACCCAGCGGCGGATATCGCAATTGGCGAAGGGTTCCACCATCCGCGCAGGCTGCATCGGCTTGCCGATGTAATTTTCCAGATCGGAGCAATCGAGCGATGGTGTGGACACGGAGGCATTTTCCTTTGGCACAGGCGCGAGCGCCCCTTGAAACCTGCCGCCTGCATGGCGCACAATGGCGGCCAGACCAAGCCGCCGGGACCGGTTTTGGCGCGATATCGCTGTTGCGACGCAGCCCGTCGCCCGGCAGCGGCCATCGCCATCCTTCGCTGCGGCGATAGATCGCCCCCGGCGCTTGCCAGCATGAAGGCAGCGGTTCATCGCTGCGGCAAGGAAAGTGGGGTGAGCCGACCATGGCCAATGAAGTGAAGCGCAGGGCGCGCGATCCCGAAGCAACGCGCGCGGATATCCTCGAAGCTGCGCTGGTGCTTTTGTCGCAGGATGGGCCCGAAGCGCTCAGCCTGTCCGCCGTGGCGGTGAAGGCCGGGGTCAACCGCGGCACCGCCTATCAGCATTTCGAAACGCGCGAAAAACTTGTCGGGGCAACGCTGCAACTGGTGTCCGACCGGATGTTCGAGGCGGTGTTCGGCGATCCGGAACTGGTGGGTGAGCGCGATGTCGAAAAGGTCGACATGGTCGACACTACCGAGCGGTTGGCCAATTTCGCCATGCAGAACCCCGATCTGTGCCGCATCTGGCTGCTCCAGATCCTGACGCTGCCCGATCCGTCGCAGGATCGCTTCTGGCGCGAATACGCCGGGTCGATCGGCCGTTTTGCCCAGACCGAGCTGGCCGAGCCGGGCATCGATGTCGAAGTGTGGTCGATCATCTCGCTGGCGGGCAATTTTCTGTGGCCAGTGTGGGCCAGATCGCATTCGCAGAACGATGAGGAGCGCGGCGTTCTGGCCAATCGCTTCGTGCGCGAAATGCTGCGCCTGTCGCTCAGGGGCACGCTCAACGAGGCGAAGGTGCCCGATGTCATCGAACGCATCGCCGCCAGTGACGGCGAGGTGCGGAACGGCAGTCTCAAGATCGTCAGCTGACAGGTTCGTCGGCCAATATCCAATTCAGGAGAATTTTCTTCCATGTTCAATGCCATAGTGATCGACAAGGCCGACGACAGCCAGACCGTCAAACTGCAACAGATCGACGAAAGCGATCTGCCCGAAGGCGATGTCACCATCGATGTCGCCTTCTCCACCTTGAACTTCAAGGACGGGCTGGCGATTACCGGCGCTTCTCCGGTGGTGCGCAAGTTCCCGATGGTTCCTGGCATCGATCTGGCGGGCACGGTGCGCCATTCGACGCATTCTGACTGGAAAGCGGGCGACAAGGTCGTGCTCAATGGCTGGGGCGTTGGCGAAGTGCATTGGGGCGGGCTGGCGCAGGTCGCGCGGCTCAATGGCGACTGGCTGGTGCCG
>JBGSLI010000099.1:0-2245 GCA_041740775.1 Alteraurantiacibacter sp.
GCGCTGGCCGAACGCCTCCATCGCCGCCAGATCGGGCAATGCGGCGATCAAGGCAGCGTTACCGTGGCGGTGGTGCCCGCGCCCTTTTCCGACTGGATTTCCAGCCGTCCGCCATGGGCCTCGATCAATTGCCGGGCGAGCGGCAGACCGAGGCCACGCTTGCCGTCCTTGCCATTGCTGCCTTCCAGCCGGTATCCATCCAGCGCGCGCGCCAGTTCGCTAGGGCGCATCCCTTCACCGTTGTCGGAAACCACGATCCGCACCCCCGATTTGCGCCGGTTGAGCGCCACCAGAATGCGGCCGCCTTCGGGCGTTGCGGCAATTGCGTTGTCGAGCAGATTGCCCACCGCCCGGCCCAGTTGCCGCTGGTCGGCATTGATGCTGCCCGCGCTCTTGTCGCCGCGCAGATCGAGCGACAGGTGCTTGGCCTCGATCGCCTCTTCCCGGCTGCGCACTATCCGGGTGGTGAAGGCGAGCAGGTCGATCTCCTCGGTGGCGATCGGCAGCAGCCCGGCTTCGCTCTGTGTAAGGTCGAGCACGCTTTCGATCTGCGCCGAAAGCCGTTCCACCGATGAAAGGATCGCCGCGACATAATCCTTCGCCTGATCGGAAAGATCGCCCGCCACCCCCGATTGCAGCAGTTCGGCAAACCCGCCGATCGATGTCAGCGGGGTGCGGAATTCGTAGGACATATTGGCGAGGAAGCGGGTTTTCATAGCATCGGCTTCTTCCAGCGCCGATGCCCGTTCACGCAGCGCCTCTTCCGCCTTGGTCGAATCGGTCACGTCCATCACCGTCAGCAGGCCATTGCCGTCGGGTAGCGGCACGCCGGCAAATTCCAGCGTCCGCCCGTCGGACAGCACCACCCTACCGCCGCGCTGCTGGCGATCGAGAGTGGCGGAACGCACCACTTCGCCGATCGCCTTGCGCTGCGCCGGGCGGGCGAGGTGGTCCGAAATCCGGTCGAGCAGCGTGTCGACATGCGGATGTTCGTCGAGCCATTCTTCGGGCAGGCCCCAGATCGCCGGGAAACTGCGGTTCCACAATTGCATCCGCCCGTCCGGAGCGAACACCGCCAGCGATTCGAACAGCGAATCAAAAGTGGCGGTGCGGGTGCGCAGCAGCGTGTCCCGCGTGGCCGAAAGCGCCAGCTGTTCGGAACGGTCTTCCGCCACCAGCACCAGCCCGCCATCGGGCAAAGGCTGGCCGACGATCCGCAGATGCGTGCTGTCGGGCAGTGTCCAGGCATCTTCTACCGGCGCACCGGCCTGAAACCACCCCGCCAGTTCGCGCCGCCACGCGGGAAAATCGCGCATTTCGGGCAGCCGCGAATTGTCGCGCGCCATATCGAGGAACCGCTCGAACCCCGGCGGTTCGATCTGCGCCGAGGCGGGCAGCGCGAAGATCCGCTGGAACGGCTGGTTGGCAAAGGTGAGCCGCTTTTCCCCGTCGAACTGCGCCACCCCGATGGAAAGCTGATCGAGCATCGATCGCTGCGCCGCGCGGAAGGCGCGGAAGGCGCGCGTCTGCTCCTCCAGTTCCTCGATATCGATGGCGTATCCGCCCACGCCTTCGGTGCCCAGCGGCAGATCGCTGATGCGCAGCGTGCGGCGCTGGTTGCCCACAGTGGCCTGCACGATGCGTTCGATCGGCAGATTGCGATCGGCCGCCTGTCGGGCAATCTGAGCGGCGGTGAGGCCGTCCACCTTTTCCACCAGTTCGATCTGCTTTTCCACCACTTCGGCGGCATTGCCCGCGCCCACCGCCTCAACATAGGCGGAATTGACCAGCCGCAGCGACGAATCATGGCTGCGAAACCACATCGGCACCGGCGCGGCTTCGATCAGCCCTACCAGCGCGGTGAAATCATTGCGCGCCCGCATGGTTTCCGCCCGCAATTGCGCCAATTCGCCGTGGCTTTCGGAAAAATCGAACCACCAGACCAACGCCGCGCCTCCGCTGGCGATGGCGGAGTTGGCCAGATGCCCGCGCAGAGCCAGGCTCTTCGTCGAACCCTGCGGATTGATCACCATGCTGAAGGGCGAGGCGGTTTTCTGCGTGCGCCGCACCGCATCGTGCAATTGTTCAAGGTCCGCTGCGGTCAGCCCGGCCTCGCCGCCGTGAAGCTCGCTGAGGTAGCCGGGCAGCCGTTCCAGCCCTAGCCATGCGGCCAGCCGGTCAGGCCCCTCGATCTTGCCATCGGCGCGCACCAGCAGCGGGATGGCGGGCGAATCGTCGATCATGC
>JBGSLI010000100.1:0-3410 GCA_041740775.1 Alteraurantiacibacter sp.
CCCAACAGCCCCGGCCAGATGTATGGCGCCTATCTGCGCGATCCCGATGGCAACAAGATCTGCGCCTTCTGTCCCAACCAAGACGCCTGAGGAGAACCTGCCATGTTCAGCCATGTGATGATCGGCACCAATGATATCGACAAGGCCAAGAGCTTCTACGAAGCCGTGCTGGGCGTGCTGGGTGATATTACCGTTACCGAAAACCAGGCCAAGACCGGTCACCGCCGCGTTTTCTTCATTCGTGACGGCAATATCCTCGCGCTCTCGGAGCCGATCGACAACCAGCCTGCAACCTGTGCCAATGGCATGACCATCGGCTTTGCCTGCTCCTCGCCCGAACAGGTGAAGCAGTTGCACGATGCCGCAGTTGCCAATGGCGGCACTTCGATCGAAGGTGCGCCCGGCCCGCGAGAAGGCGGCGCGATGGGGCCGATGCATCTGTGCTATTTCCGCGATCCGGACGGGCACAAGGTGTGCGGGCTCCACCGGGTGCAGCAGTGACGCTGGAACAGCTTTCCACGTCACGCTGCCATGGCGGCGCGCAGGGAGTTTTTCGCCACCAGAGCGCCGCCACCGGCACGCCGATGACTTTTGCGGCATATGTTCCCGATCACGCGCCGGGCGACAGGCTTCCGGTGATATGGTGGCTTTCGGGCCTCACCTGCACGCATGAAAATGCGATGGTGAAATGCGAATACAAGGCCGCCTGCGCGGCACATGGGATCATCTTCGTCTGCCCCGATACCTCGCCGCGCGGTGAGGATGTGCCGAACGACGATGCCTATGATTTCGGTCAGGGCGCGGGCTTTTATGTCGATGCCACGCAAGCGCCCTGGGCGCAGCATTTCCGGATGCGCTCTTACATCGAGGACGAACTGCCTGCGCTGGTGGCGGCGAATTTCCCCGTCGATATGGACCGGCAAGGGATATCGGGCCATTCGATGGGCGGGCACGGCGCGCTCACCGTCAGTCTGCGCAATCCCGGCCGCTTCCGTTCCACCAGCGCCTTTGCCCCCATCGTCAGCCCGCTGAACTGCCCCTGGGGCGAAAAGGCGCTGTCCGGCTATCTGGGCGATGACCGGGCCGACTGGCGCGCATACGACAGCGTCGCGCTGATCGAGGACGGCGCGCGGATCGATAATCTGCTGGTGGATCAGGGCAGCGCCGACGAATGGCTGGAACCTCAGTTGAAAACCCACCTTCTGGAAGCGGCGCTGGCCAAAGCGGGAATGCCTGCCACCATCCGCATGCAGGACGGCTACGACCATTCCTATTTCTTCGTTTCCACCTTCATCGCCGATCACATCGCCTGGCATGCGGAAAGGCTGAAAGCATGAGCGACACGTCCCACCGCATCGGCGAAATCATCGCCGCGCATATCCACCGTGAAGGGCCGCTGCTGCCGATCCTCAACGATGTGCAGGCAGCGTTCGGCTGCGTCGATGCCGAGGCCGAGGCGCTGATCGCCAAGGGGCTGAACATCAGCCGCGCCGATGTGCATGGCGTGGTCAGCTTCTACCACGATTACAGGCCGCAGGCCGACGCCCGCCCGGTGGTGCAGGTGTGCCGGGCAGAAGCGTGCAAGGCGCGCGGGGTGGAAGCCATCATCGATACCGCGCAGCAGGCGGCAGGAACGCGGGTGAAGATCGAAACGGTCTATTGCCTTGGTCTGTGCAGCGCCGGCCCCGCTGCGCGCACGGGGGATGATCTGCACATCAGACTGGATGCGAAAAGTATCGCTGAACTGGTGGAAAACGCATGACAATAGTGAAGATATCCGATGACGCGCTGGCCCGCGCGGGCGGGGCGGACAGGCTGGCCGCCGCTTTCGAAGCCCAGGGTTGCGAAGTGCATCGCACCTCAAGCTGGGGAATGCACTGGCTCGAACCGCTGGTGGAAATCGACGGAAAGGGCTTCGGCCCGGCGACGCTCGCCGATGTCGACGCCATTCTGGATGGCACCAGCGACAAGGCCATTGGCACCATTGCAAACCATCCCTTCATCGCCAGCCAGACGCGCTTCACCTTCGCGCGTGCAGGGCGCACCCGCCCGCTGTCGCTGGAAGACTACAAGGCGACCGGCGGCTGGGCAGGCCTTGAACGGGCGCGGCAGATCGGCTCCGAAGCCATCGTGGCGGAAGTCACGGCCTCCGGCCTGCGCGGGCGCGGCGGAGCGGGCTTTCCCACCGGCATCAAATGGGAGACGGTGCGCAAGGCGGCTGGGAGCCGCAAATATATCGTCTGCAACGCCGATGAAGGCGACAGCGGCACCTTTGCCGATCGCATGCTGATGGAAGGCGATCCCTTCGCGCTGATCGAAGGCATGGCGATTGCGGGCGAGGCGGTGGGCGCCGGGCAGGGATATATCTACCTGCGTAGCGAATATCCCGATGCGATCCGCAAGCTGAACGCCGCGCTCCAACTGTGCGCGGACATCATCGCTCCCTTCGCCTGCGAAGTGCGCGTCGGCGCGGGAGCATATGTGTGCGGCGAGGAAACCAGCCTGCTCAACAGCCTCGAAGGCAAGCGCGGCGAAGTGCGCGCCAAGCCTCCCCTGCCCGCGCTGGAAGGCCTATTCGGCCTGCCCACCGTGGTCAACAACGTGCTGAGCCTGGCCGCCGTGCCACATATCCTTACCGAAGGCGGGGCGCAGGCTTACCAGGATATCGGCTTCGGCCGTTCGCGCGGCACCATGCCGGTTCAACTGACGGGCAATATCAAACACGGCGGGCTGTATGAAATCGGCTTCGGCATCACGCTGGATCGGCTGGTGAACGAAATCGGCGGCGGCACCGCTTCGGGGCGGCCGGTAAAGGCGGTGCAGGTGGGCGGCCCGCTGGGAGCCTATATCCACCCCGATCAGTTCGATATCGCCTTCGATTACGAAACCTATACCGCCGCCGATGCGCTGATCGGCCACGGCGGAATCACCGTCTTCGACGATACGGCGGACATGGGCGAAATGGCGCGGTTTGCGATGGAGTTCTGCGCGGCGGAAAGCTGCGGCAAATGCACTCCCTGCCGCATCGGATCGGTGCGCGGGGTGGAAATCATCGATCGCATCCGCGCAGGCGGACGCCCGCGCGACAGGGTGGAGGCGCTGCCGCAGATGCACAATGCGCCCAAGGACGAAGGGCGCGCGGCGGAAGACGAAGTCGCCCTGCTGACCGATCTGTGCGAGACCATGAAGTTCGGCAGCCTGTGCGCATTGGGCGGATTTACCCCTTTTCCGGTGATGAGCGCGCTCAAGCACTGGCCGGAGGATTTCGGGCGGTGATTTGCGCTGCTCCCAATCTCCCCTCCTCTGTTCCTCTTCTCCTCCCCCTTGCGAGGGAGGCCGGGTGGGGGTGGTCTGCCATTTCGTGTGTGAGAGCCCCCTCCCCCAGCCCCTCCCCCTTGGGGAGGGGAGTC
>JBGSLI010000101.1:0-2689 GCA_041740775.1 Alteraurantiacibacter sp.
AGGCGCACCGTTCCTCCTCGGTCATCGCCCCGCGCAGCGCATCGCGCTGGGTGGCGGTGGCCAGCGCGCATCGCTCTACCCAGCGTTCCAGTTCGGCAAAGCCGGGCGGCAGCGCGCTCATTGCCCTTCGGCCCGATAATCCTCGACCATTTCTTCCACCGTGTTGAACAGATGGCGGCACAAGGCTTCCTGCGTCTGCATGTGGATATATTCCAGCGCCCCGCTGGAAAGCCCGCGCTGGCCGGCCTCGATCACGTTGACATCCTCGCAGTGGACATCATGCGCCACCACCATCACCGCCTCGCGCCCGAAGCGGGTGGAGGCGTCCCCGTCGTCATCCACCCAATAGAGCCGGATCACTCCGCGCGATTTCTCAGGCCCCAGCGGATAGACGATGTGGACGAAGTTCTGCAGCGGCGAACCGAGCATGAAGAAGCTGGGAAACAGCGCAAAATACTTGCGCCCGTGTTCGCCCGCCAGCAAACCGCTGGCCATCGCGCCGGGCATCAGCCGGGCGAAGGCGGCGGCCTGGTGCGGGGCGGGCGCGGGATCGGGATTGGTCCAGATCGTCTGCGTGCGGTGGGGTCCGTGAAAGGCGTATTCCTTGGGATAGCCAAACGGGTTTTCGGAGGAGAACGCCGGGCCGCCGCTGCGCGGATGGATGAAGCGCAGGTGATAGTTTTCCTGGAAATTGTCGTAGGTCAGCTTCCAGTTGGCATCGACTTCATAGGTATATTCGCTGAATGTGGTGGCGCGGGCGACGGGCAGCGTTTCCATCTGATCGGCCAGCGGCCCCAGCCATTCGCGCAGTGGCGGTGGATTGTTGCCGAGGTGGACGAAGATAAGCCCCGCGCAAACTTCCAGCGCCACCTGCTTGAGTGCGCAATCTTCCTTCGCAACATGGAATTGTTCGAAATCGGGAGCGGACAGCAGGGCCCCGTCCGCGCCGAAGGTCCACATGTGATAGGGGCAGGAAAACTTCGCGCGCCTGCCCTGGGCTTCCTCCACCAATTGCGTGCCGCGGTGGGTGCAGACATTGTGAAAGCCACGCACAAACCCGTCGCGCCCGCGCACGATCAGCAGCGATGCGCGCAGCACTTCGAGTTCGCGGCGGATGAAGCTGCCATTTTCGGGCAGTTCGCAAACATGGCCCAAGCATTGCCAGCTGCGGCGGAACACCGCCTCGCGTTCCAGTTCGAACCACGCCGGATCGTAATAGGGCCGCGCCGGAATGGGCCTGGTGCCGAGGAAATCCACCTCGCTTTGTGGCACCGGCGCAAAAGCCGTCTTGTCGTTCATCCCGCCCTCCCGATGTTGGTGCGCTTGCGGCGCAATTCAGGCGGCGGTGGTGAAGGGATAGACGTTGTTTGTGATCGGCTCGGGGCTCTGCTCAGGCTCCGGCTGATCGGTGCAGATCGCCACCGCTTCGCGCAGCATGGCGATAAGGGTTTCGGGATCGTTCTGCGCGCCGGGTTCGTAAACGATGCCCAGCGCCATCGGCCTTTCGAGCGTTTCGTCGGGAATCAGCACCGCGCAGACATCGGCGATCGAGCCGAAGCCCATCGGCCCTGTAACCTCGCCCGTCTCGCCCGCGGCTTCAACGCGCGCGGCCATTTCGGCAAAGGCGAACTGGCGTTCGGACTGCGCTTCGGCGTTCAGCCGCCGCAACATGCCCTCGCGCCGCCGCCGTTCCACGGTGGACAGCAGCAATTGCCCCGCCGCGCTATCGCACAGGCGTTCCTGCATCCCGCCGTAAATGCCCTTGGAAGTAGTGGCGCGCAGCGGCGGCTGCCCATTGTGCCAGCAGAAGATCTGCGTTTCCAGCCCGACCAGGCCGAACACGCCAACCGAAAGGCTGGTTTGCGCGGCCAGCCGGTCAACCAGCCCGGTCAGCCGTCCGTCTCGCACGAATTCGGGCTGGGTCAGCGAACCCATCATCGCCGCGCGCGGAGTGAGTGTGTAGGACCGGGTGGACATGTCCTTGTAGAGCAGGCCGAGGTCGACGAGGCTGGAAAGCAGCTCCGATGTGCTCGACTGCGGACGGTCGTATCGGCGCACGATATCCATCACCGTGGCGGTGCGATGATCGTGATCGAAAAAGTCCAGAACTTCGATGACGCGCTTGGCAATTTTTGCCTTGTTGCTGCTGTGGGCCTGCATGCGAATCTCTCCCTTATCCGCTTTAGATCAACACTGTTGTTCATTAACTCCGGCATGCCGTCAACCAAAAAATGAACACCTATCGGTTTTTGCGTCGCCGGAGCGATGTATCTGCTTGAAAGCGCTGCGCCGGGCCGATCCTTGCAGCTGTCAGATTGCTCTCCCCGATCGCGCAGGCCATGATCGGCAGGTGTCATCACCCGCCCCCGCCAGCCAGTCCCACCCTTTCTCTCCGTTGAAGGAGCCGGCGTTTCGTCGCATCTGGTCGGCCAGCCTGCTGGGCAATCTGGGGCAGCTGATTCTGGGGGTCGGCGCGGCGTGGGAAATGACCCGGCTGAGTTCTTCCGCCACCATGGTGGCGCTGGTGCAATCGGCGATGATGGCGCCGCTGATGCTGGCTTCGGTTCCGGCCGGCGCGCTGGCGGATATGTATGACAGGCGCAAGGTTGCGATGACCGGGCTTGGCATTTCGATCGCGTCCGCCGCCACGCTCACTGCGCTGGCCAGCGCGGGCCTGGCAACGCCGTGG
>JBGSLI010000102.1:0-3139 GCA_041740775.1 Alteraurantiacibacter sp.
CATCGTGGGGAAAGGCCGCTGCGCCTTCCTGCAACAGCGCCAGCGCACCTGCCGCATCGCCGCCCTGCGCCAGAACCTGCGCCTGGGTGCGAAGTTGCAGCGCGCTTGTCCTCACCGGTCGCGCAGCCATCCGTTGATCGAATAGCGGCCCTTGGGGGCGAATGGCGGGACATAGCTGACCGCGTGATCTTGCGGCACGAGAAACAGGTTGAGCGTGTTGAAGCGCGGTTTGAATCCGGTCTCGATATTGCCGTCTGCATCGTAAAACAGCAGATATCCGCCCCAGTCGGGGTGCCAATCGTCGATGGTGAGGTTGAGCACATAGGCAATGCGCCAGCCTTCGGCGACATGGCTGTCATTATGACGGCCGAGGAAATGCTGCGCGCCATAGCAGCTGGCGTGGCCATCGGCGCGCAGCAGTTCGGGAATGCCGGTCACCTCGCGCATCAGGCCAAGGAAGGGGTCGGCATTGAGATGTTCGAGCAGTATTTCGAATGGACCGCCCCGGTCCCAGCCCTGCTGCACCGCTTCCACCAGCGAATAGCGCAAGGAGCGGAAGGCGTAATCGCCCGAAGCCGCCGCCTTATCGGTAGCCCTGGCCATTTCCACCGCCGCCTGCGCGCTGGCAGTCTCGCGCAATTCCTGCGCATTGAAACTGCGGGCTTCGCCTGTAGCGCCCACCTGCATGGCGATACCCCAGGGTGTGTGCGAATGGAGGATATCGCGCAATTCGCGCGCGGTTTCTTGCGTCAGCAGGTCATGGATCTGCAATCGCCGGTCTTGCGCGAAGCGGCGTGAAAGCGCGGCGCGATCGAGATCGGGGTTAAGTTCGAAAAGCGCCTTCGCCATGAGCCAAGCCTATAGGCAAGGCCCGCCAAATTCGCCAGCCCTGCCGGGGCGCGAAGGCTACGAAAAAGGGAGCCCGCCGCATTGCTTTACCCGAGGGAAGCATTGCGGACGGGCTCAAGGGGAACCTGTATCCCAGGGGTCTTGCCGCAGCGCATCTTACCCATGCGGGCGGCGGTGGACGGGATCGGTTCCGTTCGCGGATGTCCTGAATTCATTGCACGCGTATGTCAGACATTGCGCCGCTCGGCCTCGATGATCGCGGCCAGCCGACGGTCGAAATCGCGCAGCTTTTCGGCATAACATGTACGCGATTCAGGCGATGGCAGCCTTGTGCCGGTATCGCGGATATCCATGCCGCAGACATATTGCGCGGCGCGCCGGTAACGCGAGTGGAACACGCTGAGACCGCGTTCGGTCGACAGGTCGAGATCGGCGTAGCTTACCGGCGCAACGGTGATTTCGCCCTCGCCATTGGCCAGCGCCGGTGTGGCCCAGATCGCGCCAGCCAGCATGGCAGCGGCAAGGCCGGGTTTGAGAAAACGGGTCATTGTCCTTCCTCCTCTTTGTGCTCCCGGCCCGGTTTCAGGTGGGGGGTGACCGGGAGCGATGAGGGTGGTTTAGCCAGCCCGCTGGAGAAATGATCGTTCGTCTCGACCGGCGAATGCGCAATATCGACAAAGGCCGACGCGGCTCGACCACCGGCTAATCCGCCTCGACCGGCGTCGATCCGCTTTCGGACGAAACGTGTTTACGGCCGTCTGTGGCTATTTTGGCAGGCGCGCGCGCACTTCACTTGGCGTTCAGGGCGAGGCTGGCTATAGGCAACGCATGAATTCGACCAAACCGATCCGCGGCGCGCTGGCCGCCGCTACCTGCGCGCTTGTTCTTGCCGGTTGCGGAGGAGGCAGCGGCGCGGAAGGCACCGATGTGGCGTTCGTCGCGCGGGATGTGGAATCGCTCTATATCGCCGCCAAGGACCGGCTCGATCGCGGCGATCTTCAGATTGCCGCCGCGCTGTTCGATGAAGTGGAGCGCCAGCACCCTTATTCGCCCTGGGCGCGCCGCGCGCAGTTGATGAGCGCGTTTTCCTATTACGCCGCGCGCGAATACAATACCTCGATCGCGTCTGCCACACGCTTCCTGTCGATCCACCCCGGCAATGCCGATGCGCCCTATGCCTATTATCTGATCGCATTGAGCTATTACGAACAGATCAGCGATGTCGAACGCGATCAGGCGATTACCCGGCAGGCGCTATCCGCGCTGAACGAAATCGTCCGCCGCTATCCGCGCAGTGCCTATGCCGCCGATGCGCGGCTGAAGATCGATCTGGTGAACGATCATCTGGCGGGCAAGGAAATGGAGATCGGCCGGTTCTACCAGGTAACCGGGCAATGGCTGGCCGCCACCTTGCGGTTCCAGAACGTGATCGACGATTATCAGACCACCAGCCACACACCCGAGGCGCTGTTTCGGCTGGTCGAATCGAATCTGGCGATCGGGGTGCCCGAAGAGGCGCAGCGTTACGCCGCTGTGCTGGGTGCCAATTATCCGGGCAGTGAATGGTACACCCGCGCCTATGATCTGATCCGCGAATACCAGCCCCAACGGCTGGGCGGCTGATCGCGCCGATCAGGTGCCGTAACGCGCTTCGCCCGTCTGCGTGGCCTTGTGCTGCCGCCCGGCGGCGATGATTTCGGACATTTCGGGCAAATGGAGCGGGTTGTCGAGCACCATGCCCGCCACCCCGTCATGCGCCCAGCGGATTTTCCCCGGCATCGATCGGCCGCCCTGCATGTCCAGCGTCACGGCATCGCCCGGTTCGAACCTCTGTTCGCCGAGATTGCTGATCCGCAGACCGTGTTGCGACAGTTCTATCAGCAGGCAGCGCAACGTCTTTCCGCGCTCGCACTGCAATTTTGCCGGCATCCGCAGCGCATAGCGCCGGTGTGTCCTTATCATGAGCACCGACATGGTGAACCCAACCTCCCAGAAATTTGCGACCCAAGGTGGTCACACAATGGTTAAGAAAATCCCAAGCTCCACCATTTAGCGGCGGGTGATCGTTGCGCCGCGACCAGTGGAGCCGTATTGACCTGCCTGCGCCATGCTGACCTCGCTATCCATCCGCAACATCGTGCTGATCGAAGCGCTCGACCTTGCCTTCGGGCCGGGCCTGGGCGTGCTGACGGGGGAGACGGGGGCGGGCAAGTCGATCCTGCTCGATGCGCTGGGGCTGGTTCTGGGCGCGCGCGCGGAGACCGCGCTGGTGCGCGCCGGGGAAGAACAG
>JBGSLI010000103.1:0-2924 GCA_041740775.1 Alteraurantiacibacter sp.
CCCCGCCACACCCGGTCGTTCCGGCTCACGCGGCGCGGTTCGCGATAATGGCCGTTATCGTCATAGTCGTGACCGCGCGCATGGCCGCGGTCGCGGCGCTGATTGCGGCGGTCATACCGATCATCACGATCATACCGAGCATAACGGTCGGAACGATCATAACGATCATAACGGTCGGAACGATCATGGCCGCGATCATTGTCGCGATAGCCGTGGGCCGGGGCCCAGGAAGGGGGGCCGCTCTGCGCCATGGCGGGCGCGGCGGGAAGGGCCAGCGAAGTGGCCGCGGCGAGGGCAAGCAGGATCTTGTTCATGGCGTTTTACCTTTTCGATTCGACATCGCTTCGGTGCCGGTAAAATCGTGTATCGTTCAGCTAACCCCAATGGGAGATGAACGGATTGTTGGAATTTGCGTTAAGAGACGAATCGTTCGTCTGGCGCGATCAACCGAATTTGCGCGCTCAATCCGCAACCGGCCAGTGCTCAAGCATCCGATACCAATGCCGCCGCCGCTTCCCGATCGATCTGCGCGCGGCTTTTCTTCTCGGCGGAGGTTTTCAACTGCCCGCAGGCGGCATCGATATCGCGCCCGCGCGGGGTGCGCACGGGGGCAGATATGCCGCCTTCGAAGACGATATCCGAAAAGCGCCTGATCCGCTCGGGAGTCGAACACTGATAAGGCGTGCCCGGCCAGGGGTTGAACGGGATCAGATTGACCTTGGCGGGCAGCCGATAGGCTTTCAACAGGCGGACAAGTTCGCGCGCGTCATCGTCGCTGTCGTTCTTGCCCTTCAGCATCACATATTCAAAGGTGATGCGCCGGGCGTTGCTGGCACCGGGATAATCGGCGCAGGCCTGCAGCAGTTCCTCAATCCCGTATTTGCGGTTGATCGGCACGATTTCATCGCGCACCTGCTTGGTAACGGCGTGGAGCGAGACCGCCAGATTGACGCCGATTTCCTCGCCGCAGCGCGCCATCATCGGCACCACGCCGCTGGTGGAAAGCGTGATCCGGCGCCGCGACAGCGCCAGCCCGTCGCCATCCATCACCAGTTTAAGCGCGCTTTTGACGTTGTCGAAATTATACAGCGGCTCGCCCATGCCCATCATCACGATATTGGTGAGCAGGCGGCCATCGGATGTGTAATGTCCCTGGTCCTCGGTATCGTCGAGGCCCGCCATGCTGCCTTTGGGCCATTCGCCCAGCGCATCGCGCGCCAGCATCACCTGTCCCACGATCTCGCCCGGCGTCAGATTGCGCACGAGCCGCATCGTGCCGGTGTGGCAGAAGGTGCAGTTGAGCGTGCATCCGACCTGGCTGGAAACGCACAGCGTGCCCCGGTCCGCATCGGGAATGAACACCATTTCGAAATCGTGCCCGTCGGTGGTGCGCAGCAGCCATTTGCGCGTGCCGTCAGATGAATGCTGCGCCTCGACCACTTCGGGCCGCCCGATCACGAACCGCGCCGCCAGCCACGGGCGCATGGGCTTGGCGATATCGGTCATCGCGTCGAAATCGGTGACGCCGCGATGATAAAGCCAGTGGAACACCTGCCGCGCGCGCAATTTGGCCTGTTTCGCATCCAGCCCGGCTGCGGCGAACAGTTCGGTGATGCGCGCCCTTGGCAGGCCGATCAGATCCACGCGGCCATCGGCGCGCGGCGTGATGTCACGCGGGGCGGGAACCGGGTCCACCTGCCCCGGAATGGTCATGAGTGCGGTATCGGCCATGAGAGGCGCGGATATAGGCGCAGAGGCGGCGTTTGGCTAGCGGGACCGGCCATATCCGGAGATGTCGGCGCGAGTCGGACGATCCGGGCAATTACTGCGACGGAATGCGGGCCACGGAGTGTTTCGCGGCGAATGGTTCACGCCGGGCGGCAAACCGGGGCACAAGCCACCTCCAGTTCCCAAAAGTCGATCTAGTTCCCACGTTTTATCGTCTCACAAACACGCTCTGCCGTGGCCATATGTGGCTGTTTTCCAACAGGAGTCGCGTTGTGCGACGTTCATGAAACGGAGTCTGGCCTGCGGCATTCCGATGGTCGGCGTACCGGGAACTTCCCCGGACGATCGAAACCAATGGAGATCATATGAAAAAGGGTATCGCACTCATTCTCGCCTCGGCTTCGGCCACCGCTCTGGCGGTTCCGGCCGCAGCGCAGGAAGATTCGCCGTTTACCGGCCCGCGTATTGAAGGGATCGCCGGATATGATGTCAGCAAGGCCGGCAGCGATGTCGACAATGACCTGAACGATGAAGACGATCAGTCGATCGACGGAATCATGTATGGCGTAGGCGTCGGCTACGATTTTGCGGTGGGCAATGTCGTGCTCGGCGCGGAAGCGGAACTGACCGATTCGGAGGCGAAAACCGAGATCGTCGATGGCGATCTCGAAGACCTCGGGATTGGCGCACGGGTGGACACGGGCCGCGACATTTACGCCGGTGTGCGCGCCGGGGTGCTGCTGAACCCGCGCACGCTGCTGTATGCCAAGGGCGGTTATACCAATGCCCGCTTCAACATGCTGGCCGATGACGGCACCACCGAACTCGAAACCGATCTTGACCTCGACGGCTGGCGTGTTGGCGCGGGCGCGGAATATGCACTGTCTGACAATACCTTTGTGAAGCTCGAATACCGCTATTCCAACTATACCGAGGGCGAATTCGATTTCGAGGACAACGACTTCTTCGACGATGACACGGGCGAAAGCGGTCGATTCGATACCGACCTTGACCGCCATCAGGTTGCGGTGGGCTTCGGCTGGCGGTTCTGATCCGCCGATCCTCGCAAGGGTGGAAGGGCCGGGGGAGAGAACCTCCGGCCCGTTACACAGATTTCAACCGCCCGCGCAGCCCACGCCCGCCGCATCGATCGCGGTGGCCGCACCTTCCAGGCTGTAGCGATCGGTAAAGCGGTT
>JBGSLI010000104.1:0-5608 GCA_041740775.1 Alteraurantiacibacter sp.
ATATCTCGCTGTGCAGCGGGCAGGCGCGGCCCGGATGCCAGCGCGGGTTGCCGATACCAGTAGGGGCACCGGCAGACGCCAGATCCACCGCGCGCGGCAGGTCAAAGACTTCCCCAAAGACTTCCATAGCCATATCCATGCCGAATCATCTCCTTTGTTCCTATTATGTTCTTACATGGAACGATTCGCAATGGCCACGGGGCAAACGAAAAAGGGCCGCCCCGCAGCGCGGAACGGCCCCCTTTTCCGGTGGCGGATTGCCGGTGTGGATTATCCGGACGATACGGGCGGATGGATCGGTATCATCGTCTCCTCCCCCGCAACATCGTCCACCACTTCGATGATCCCGCGCCCCAGATGGCTGTGGCTGCGGCTGTAGCCGAAATAGACCACCAGCCCGATTGCCGTCCACACCGGCAGCACGATCATCGCGGCGGACGGCAAATTGAGGAACAGGAACAGGCAGCCCAGGATCGTCAGCGGCCCGACGATCACCAGCGCCGGAACCCGGAACGAACGCCGGACCGCCGGATCGGTGCGCCGCAACACCATCACCGCCACCGCCACCATCAGGAAGGCGTAAAGCGTGCCGGCATTGGCGATATCGGCCAGTTGCCCCACGGGAAAGAAGGCCGCGCCCACCGCCACCAGCACGCCGGTGATCGCGGTAACCACATAGGGCGTCTTCCATTTGGGATGCACCCTCGACAGGCCTTCGGGAAGCAGGCCGTCCCGGCTCATCACGAAGAAGATCCGGGTCTGCGCGAACAGAGCCACGAGAATGACCGAAGGCAGCGCCAGAATCGCCGCATAGCCGAGCATATTGCCGATTGTGCCAAAGCCGATCTGCCGCAACACATGCGCCAGCGCCTCGTTCGAACAGACCAGCGCATCGGCATATAGCGGCAGCGCGCATTGCCGCGCCAGTTCTTCCGATCCCGCCGGGAAGGGAATCCCGCCCGGCCCCATGATCGGCTGCCCGCCGATGGTGCCGATCGCGCCCGCTGCCACCAGGATATAGAACACAGTGCAGAACAATAGCGAACCCACCAGCCCGATGGGCACGTTGCGCTGCGGGTTCTTGGTTTCCTCCGCTGCGGTCGATACCGCGTCAAAACCGACATAGGCGAAGAAAATCGTCGCCGCCGCGCCCACCGCGCCCACGCCCGTGCCCCAGCCACCGAAAGCGCCGGCGGGCAGGAAAGGGTTGAAATTGGCCGGATCGAATTCGCTGCTGGTCAGCGTCAAGGCAATGAATACGGTCAGCGCGGTGACCTTTATCAGCACCAGAACCGCATTGACCTTGGCGCTTTCGGAAGTGCCGATCATCAGCAGCCAGGTCACCAGCAGCGCGATCACCATCGCGGGCAAATTGATGAACCCGCCCGGCGACCCGCCCAGCGCCAGCGGCCCGGCGGTGAGCCAGGCGGGCAAGGCGATGCCGAAAGTATCGCCCAGAATGGTGCCGGCAAAATACCCTGACCAGCCCACCGACACCGCCGAAGCAGCAATCGCGTATTCGAGAATCAGCGCCCAGCCCACGGTCCAGGCGAGCAGTTCGCCCATCGTGGCGTAGCTGTAGGTATAGGCCGATCCCGCCACCGGGATCATCGCGGCGATTTCGGCATAGCAGAGCGCGGCCACGACGCAGACCACGCCGGCAATCACGAAGGCCAGCATCAGCCCCGGCCCCGCCTTCTGCGCGCCTGCGGCGGTAAGCACAAAAATGCCCGTGCCGATGATGGAGCCGATGCCGAACAGCATCAGCTGGAAGGCACCCAGCGAGCGATGGAGCGATTTTTTCTGCGCTGCGGCCAAAATGGCGTCGAGCGGCTTTATCCGATCAAAGATCATGGAGGTGAAAACCCCACCGGCCCGAGGCGCGAAAATCCTGCCCGGCCGCCGATCCATTATGCTAGTCCGCGCCGCGCTCCGGAAAAAGCTCTATCGCACAGACCTATTCAAAAAGGCTGGGGAAAATCCCGGCGATCATGATTGCGATCAGTGCAATCGGGCACACGAAGCGCACCAGAAACAGCCAGAAAAGGTGCAGGGCACCGCTCAGCCCGTTTTCCATGTCCACCAGCTTTCGATCGGCAATCCAGCCCACGAATACCGCCGTCAGAATCGCACCGATCGGCATCAGCAATTTGGCGGTCAGCCCGTCCAGCACATCGAAGAAGCCCTGCCCCGCAAACAGCGGGATAAAGTCCAGCGGGTGCCAGTCTGCCAGCACGTTAAAAGATAAGGCGGACAGCGCGCCCAGCACCATCGCCCCGGCGGCAACCAGCGATGCACTGACCGGGCGGACAATGCGGAACTTGTCGATCATCCACGCGGTGGGCACTTCGAGCAGCGCGACCGAACTGGTCAGCGCGGCAAATCCCACCATCACGAAGAACGCCAGCCCCACCACCGAACCGAAGGGCATTTCCTGGAACGCATGCGGCAGCGTCTGGAACATCAGCCCCGGCCCCGAATTCACCGCAAGCCCGGCGGCAAAGACGATCGGGAAAATGCACAGACCCGCAATCAGCGCCACCGCCGTATCCGCGCCTGCAATGATGGTGGAAGTGCCCGCAAGGTTCACATTGCGACCGACATAGCTGCCGTAGGTGATCATCCCCGCCATGCCCAGCGACAGCGAGAAGAAGGCCTGCCCCACGGCGGCCAGCATCACCGGCCCCGTCAGCTTTTCCGGCTCGAAAGTGAACAGATAGCTGACGGTTTGCGAAAAAGCCCCGCCGAACGCGCCGTAAATTGTGATTGCTATCAGCAGGATGAAAAAGGCGGGCATCATCCATCTGGCGACAAATTCGATCCCGCCAGAAACACCGCGCGCCACGAAATACAAGGTGATCCCCAGAAACACCGCATCCAGCCCCACCATCAGCCCGCCATTGCCGAACAGCGCTGGCAGCAGGCCTTCCACCTCCTCAGCCGATCGCCCTGCAAAGGCCCCGTTACTCACCCCGCTGCTGAAGATATCGCTGATGAAAACCCCGATGTAATACAGCACCCAGCCGCCCACCACGCAGTAGAAGCTGAGGATCAGGAAAGCGCCGAACACACCGGTGCTGGCCAGAATGCCCCAGTGCCGGCTGGCGCGCGAGGCGCTGGCGACACGGCGCACGCTTTCGGGCGCAGAAGACTGGCCGTGGCGGCCGATCAGCGTTTCGGACAGCAGCACCGGCAGGCCGATCAGCACCACACAGCCGATATAGAACAGCACGAAGGCTCCGCCGCCATTCGCCCCCGCTTCGGCGGGAAAGCGCCACAGATTACCCAGCCCGACCGCTGATCCGATTGCCGCCAGAATGAATGCGCTACGCGACGACCAGTGATCCCTGGTCGAACCCGATTGGGTCAATGCCATCTGTCTTTTTTCCTCTCGGCCCCGAAGGGGGCAAGGTATTGCATCGAAATGGGGGTCGCGTCGAGGGGGGTGTCTGCTAAAGGTGGGGCATGTCCACCACCTATACGCTCGATACATCGACCAGCCGCGCCAATCCCACCCCGCAGCCAATGCGGCGGCTGACCGTTCCCGGCATTCGCGCGCGCAAGGCAGATGGGGTGACGGAAGAACCGATCGTGATGCTCACCGCCTATACCGCGCGGCAGGCGCAATTGCTCGATCCGCATTGCGACATATTGCTGGTGGGGGACAGTCTGGGTCAGGTGATCTACGGCCTGCCTTCCACCATCCCGGTGACGATGGAAATGATGGCCAATCACGCCGCCGCCGTGGTGCGCGGTTCCTATCATTCGGTGGTGGTGGTGGATATGCCCTTCGGCGCCTATGAGGCATCGCCGCAAGCTGCCTTTGCCGCGGCCGCCAGCCTGCTCAAGGCCAGCGGCGCGGCGGCGGTGAAGCTGGAAGGCGGCGAAGCGATGGCCGAAACGGTCGAATTTCTGGTGCAACGCGGCATTCCGGTGATGGGCCACGTCGGCCTCACCCCGCAGGCGGTGAACGTGCTGGGCGGCTATGGCGCGCGCGGACGCAGCGATGCGGAGGCGGAAAAGATTGTCGGCGATGCTTGTGCGCTCGATCGCGCGGGAGCCTTTGCCATCGTGGTGGAAGGGGTGGTGGAACCCATCGCCATCGCCGCTACCCAGGCTGTTTCCTGCCCCACCATCGGCATTGGCGCCTCTGCCCGCTGCGACGGGCAGGTGCTGGTGACCGAAGACATGCTGGGCATGTTCGAACGGGTGCCGCGGTTTGTGAAGAAATACGCCGATATCGCCGCCACCATCGCCGATACCGCCGCGCAATATGCCGCCGAAGTGCGCGCGCGCAGCTTCCCCGGCCCGGATCAGCTTTATCAGCCGAAATAGCGCGGGCCGAAATAGGGCTGGAAATCGCCGCCAGCCGCATTGCAATCGCGCCCGCTTGCGCACACATGGCCGCCATGCACACGATCCGCCAGTTCTACGGTTTCTCCATCGTCTTCACGCTCATCTGCCTGGGGCTGGGCGCGTGGTATGGCTGGTCCAGCACCGGATCGCTGGCGGGCACGGCATCGATGCTGTGGATCATCCTGGTGCTGTCGGTGCTGGAAATCTCGCTCAGTTTCGATAACGCCGTGGTCAACGCCAGCGTGCTGAAAGGCATGGACAGGATCTGGCAGCGCCGCTTCCTCACATGGGGGATCGCCTTTGCGGTATTCGGGATGCGGATCGTGTTCCCGCTCGCCATTGTCGCCATCGCCGCCGGATTGGGCCCGCTGGAGACGATCGACCTTTCGTTGAACAATCCGGCCGAATACGAACGCATCGTCAGTTCCGCGCATGTCGGCATCGCCGGTTTCGGCGGGGCGTTTCTGGCGATGGTGGGGCTGAAATTCTTCTTCGACCGGGAAAAGGATATCCACTGGATCGGCCGGATCGAGGAATATCTGTCGAAATTCGCCGCGCTGCCCGCCGCCGAAATCGCCATTCTGCTGCTGGTGCTGTGGGGCATTTCGGGCCTGCTCCCCGATGCCGAGGCGCTGACTTTCCTGATCGCGGGCATCCTCGGCCTCGTCACTTTCATCGCGGTGGAAGGGATCAGCACGATCCTCGAACTGCACGAGGAGAAGAAGCGGATGCAGGGGGTGGTGGTGAAAAGCGGACTTGGCGGTTTTCTCTATCTCAACGTGCTCGATGCCAGCTTCAGCTTTGACGGGGTGATCGGTGCCTTCGCGCTTTCGAACAACATGATCGTGATCGCACTGGGCCTTTCGATCGGCGCGATGTTCGTGCGTTCGATGACCATCCACCTGGTGGAAAAGGGCACGCTGGCGCAATATCGCTTTCTCGAAAACGGGGCCTTCTGGGCGATCATCGCGCTGGGCGGGATCATGCTGGCATCGGCAAAGTTCCACATTCCCGAAACCATCACCGGCCTCATCGGCGCGCTGCTGATCGGCCTTTCGCTGTGGTGGTCGATCCGCTTCAACCGTTCGCATCCGGGTGAAATCACCCCGCCGCACGGCTGAAACGGCCCGCCAGCGGGGCGGAAATCACCATCTGCATCAGGTGATAGAGCAGCACCGGCAGCAGCAGCAGCCCGGCCGCCTCGGGCGCGAACAGCACGCTGGCGAGCGGCGCGCCCATGGCGATGCTCTTC
>JBGSLI010000105.1:0-2959 GCA_041740775.1 Alteraurantiacibacter sp.
TGACGCTCGCCCCCGGAATGCGCCACGCGGTGGCCACCGGTTTCGCGCTGGCGATCCCGCCGGGATACGAGGTGCAGGTGCGCCCGCGATCGGGCCTGGCGCTGAAACACGGCATCACCCTGGCCAACGCGCCGGGCACGATCGATGCGGATTATCGCGGGGAACTGAAAGTGATCCTGATCAACCACGGCGCGCGGGATTTCGCCATCGCCCGCGGAGACCGCATCGCCCAGCTGGTTCTCGCCCCGGTAACGCAGGCGAAGTGGGACGAGGTCGAAGAACTGGACGAAACCGCGCGCGGCGGTGGCGGATTCGGCTCAACCGGCGGGCACGCAAAGCTGTAGGCCATTTCCCGCCGCCCCTGCGGACTATGGCCCCGCGCAAATTGCTTTTGCTAGTAAAGCGCCTCCAGCCGCGCGCCATAGGCCTCGCGGATCTGGTGGCGGCGGATTTTCAGCGTTGGCGTCATCTGGTTGTTGTCGGTGCTGAAGGGTTCGTCCGCAAAGGTGAACTTGCGCAGTTTCTCGGTAACCGAAAGTTCCGCATTGGTGCGGTCGATCGATGCCTTCACCGCGCTGCGAAAGGCTGGAAGTTCCTGCAATTGCTTGATATCAAAAGCAATGTTGTTTGCCTGTGCCCATTGCAGCGCCCATTCGGCATCGGGCACGATCAGCGCCACCATATAAGGCTTCCGGTCCCCCGCCACCATCGCCTGGCTGATTTCGGGCTGGAGCGTCAGCATTCCTTCCAGCTTCTGCGGCGCGACATTGTCACCCTTGTCGTTGACGATGATATCCTTCTTGCGATCGGTAATCCTGATACGGCCCTTGGCGTCGAGATGGCCGACATCGCCGGTGTGAAGCCAGGGGCCTTTTTGCGGCTCTGCCGGATCGGGCACCAGCGCGCGTTCGGTATCATCGGGCCTTTGCCAATAGCCCTTCATTACCAGTTCGCCGCGCACAAGGATCTCGCCGTCATCCGCGATCCGCACTTCCACCCCGCGCATCGGCGGGCCGACGGTGTCCATCTTCAGGCCCACGCTGGGGCGGTTGCAGCTGGCCACCGGGCCGGTTTCGGTCTGGCCGTAACCCTGCAGCATTGTCAGCCCCATCGCTTCGAAGAAATTGCCGACTTCGGGATTGAGCGGCGCGCCGCCCGAAACCATGGCCTTCATCCGCCCGCCGAATTTCTGCCGGATTTTCGGCCGCAGCGTGCGTTCGAGCAGCAGGTCCATCGGCCGGTCGCGCAGCCGGATGGCACCGGTCTCGCCCTTGTGATGGGCGATCTGCAAGGCGCGCTCCATCAGGTAATTGGCGAATTTGCCCTGCTTTTCGATCTGCTTCATGATCCGCGCGCGCAGCACTTCGAACAGGCGCGGGACCACCACCATGATCGTGGGCCGCGCTTCCTCGATATTGCTGGCGAGCTTTTCGAGCCCTTCCGAATACCAGATTTCCGCCCCCGCGCCGATCGGCAGGAACTGCCCGCCGGTGTGCTCGTAGGCATGGCTCAACGGCAGGAAGGACAGGAATCGTTCCTCGGTAATGCCGAAATCGGTAACCAGAATATCCATCGCGCCGCTGACATTGCACAGGATCGACCCATGCGATTGCATCACTCCGCGCGGTGCCCCGCTGGTGCCGCTGGTGTAGATGATGCAGGCGGTATCCGTCCTCCCGATTGCGGCGATCCGCTGTTCCACCGCCTGGCGCGCGGCATCCGCATCGCCTGTCAGCATGCTTTCCCAGCGGTGGAGATCGAACGCGCCCGATTGCGCGGTGGACACGCCCTCCATCACCACTACATGGCGCACCTTGCCGGTGGTCATGATCGCGGGAAACACCGCCTTGGCCAGTTTTGCATTGGAAACCACCACCGCGCTGGCCCCCGAATCGTCGAGAATATGGCAATGATCGCGTTCGGTATTGGTTGTGTAGGCAGGCGTGGTGATGCAACCCGCCGCCATGATCGCCAGATCGGCGATGCACCATTCGGGGCGGTTTTCCGAAACCACCACCACCCGATCTCCGTCGCGCAGTCCCAGCGCGCGCAGGTTTTGCGCCATCAGGCACACTTTGCGCGCCACTTCGGCCCAACTGGTGGAGGTCCACTGCCCGTCTATCTTGGTGGTCAGGAACGGCGCATCGCCACGCTCGTTCGCCCGGCGCAGGAACAGCGCAACCAGATTGGTCGCCTCGTCGATATCATCCATATGCACGCGAACGATCCTCCCCCAGGGCGCCGGGTGCCCCGGCCGCCGATAACTGCAACTGCAATAACGGATTACGCCGCCCGGCCCTGACGGGCAAGGGTGGTGCTACTGGCTGGCCGATGCGCCTTCGCTGCGCGGATCGGCGGCTCCGATCCATCGTCCGCCGCGAAATTCCACCGCATTGGCCTTCAGCGGAAGGCCGCGCGTCGCCACATCGTGCCCCATCGCTTCGAGCGCTTCGCGCAGGCCGGGAAGCGAATTGTCCTCCTCCAGCGTTACCGTATCACCGGGAGCATAGACGATCGGCAGCGCGATGGCGTCCTGCGCGCTCATGTTCCAGTCGATATAGGCCACCAGCGCTTTTGCCACCTGCACCGGAATCGTCGATCCGCCCGCCGCGCCGATTGCCAGCACCGCCCGGCCTTCGGCATCGAAGACGATGGTGGGGGCCATCGAACTGCGCGGGCGCTTGCCCCCTTCCACCCGGTTGGCAACGGCCACGCCATCGCGGGAGGGCACAAAGCTGAAATCGGTCAGCTCGTTGTTGAGGTAGAAGCCGCCGAACATCAGCCCCGATCCGAACGGCCCTTCGATGGTGGAGGTCCAGGAAACCACATTTCCCGCGCTGTCCACCACCGCGAAATGGCTGGTGCCATTGTCGGGAGCCTCCTCCCCATCGGGTGGGGCGAGCGCGATTCCGGGCGGGGTGCCCGCCTCGGCCGCGTCCATCCGCGCATCGGCGCGGAT
>JBGSLI010000106.1:0-2602 GCA_041740775.1 Alteraurantiacibacter sp.
CGAAGCGGCTCCGTGCGCGGCTGCTGGCTGCGCGGCGGCCGGTTGCGCTGCTGCGGCTTGCGCTCCCAAGCCCTGAAGCATTGGTTGAATGATGTGATGGCGGCGGGTGTCTTGCCCGCCGCCATTGCCATGTATAGGCTCGGCGCATGACCGAAATCGAAGCGGCAGAGACGGTGGTCGAGACCATTACCCGGATGGCGGGGGAGGGCAGGCCGCTGATGGCGCGCGTGCTGCCCGATGGCGAGCCGCCGCATTTCTGGCAGCATTACCCCGATCAGGACGCGCGCGATCCGCGCACCCGATCACGCTGGTATTATCACGTCCACGCCCCCGGAGACCGCGATCCGGCGGAGCACGGGCATTTCCACCTGTTCCTGCATCGCACGCAGATGACCGATGTCGGCGAACCGCTGGCGCTGCCCGCCAAGGGGGAGGACGCGCCCGCGCATGTGACGCATATTGCCGGGCTTTCGATCGGGCACAATGGCGTGCCCTTTTCGTGGTTCGTCACCAACAAATGGGTGACCGACGAATTTCTCTATCCGGCAGAAGACGTCATCCGCCACCTCGATCTTTACGACGTCGATCAAACCCCAGAAGACGAGTTGGCCAACCGGCTGCTCACCGCCATGGTGGTGCTCTATAGGGCCGAGCTGGCCGAACTGCTGCGCGAGCGCGACCGGGCGCTGGCGCGGCTCGTCGAAGCCGATGGCCCGGCCGCCTACAATGCGGGAAATGCCGTCCTTGCGTCCCATCCGATAGATCTGGACGCAAAGATCGGCATGATCCTTCCCGACGACGACTGACAATTACTGCCAGGCTCAGCCGCAAGCCTCAGCCCTGCGGCCCATCCCAAGAATGCGAAGCGAAGGCATCGTCCACGCGGGTGTGGAACAGGTGATTGCTGTAGTTTGAGATGATCTTGGTGCTGATGGCCAGGATGATGGCGAGGATGTGCATTTCCTCAAAGCCCGCATCGAGGAAGGCGCGCGCCTGCGCCGTGGTCGGATTTCCGCGGCTTTCCACCATTATCCGGGTGAAGGCGCGCAGTGCTTCGAAGCGAGGATCGGCAATTTCCAGATCATTGCGGATCGCCTCGGTCACTTCCGCCGGAACGCCGGACATTTTGTCGGCCAGCATGCTGTGCGCTGCCATGCAATAATGGCATTCGTTCGCGCGGCTGATGGTGAGATAGACGATTTCCTGTTCGGCCGGGGCAAGGCCGGCCTCCTGGCGGAATTTTTCATAGCCGAAACTGTAGGTGGCGAGCAGCGCGGGGAGATTGGCCATGCCGGCATACATGTTCGGCACCATGCCGATGGCAGCCTTGGCATCGCGCAGAGGCTTGCTTACCGCATCGTCTTCGTCATCGGGGCTGCGCAGCGGCAGATTGATAGCGTAGGTCTGGGACATGGTATTCTCCTGATTCCATAGTAAAGATACCCCCTTTCGGCGAGTTGGGGGGATGCGGAATGCTCGTCAATCGTCCTTGGTAATGCCCCACTTTTCCGCCAGCCTGGAATAGCTGGGTTCGCCGCGATGGGGATCACCCGTTGGTTCGCCCATGCGCGCGATGCGGGCGTCCATTTCGGCCTGATCGGCTTCGAGCGGGTTAGCCTTGATGCCCGATCCTTCGACAATGCGGTTCATGAAATTGAACAAGGCGCATACGCTGATCGCATCGAACAGCGCCTGTTCATCCCATCCCGCAGCATAGACCCTGTCAGCATCGGCCTGGATCATCATTGCGGGTGTGCGGGTTAGCTTGGCGGCATAGGCCAGCAGCGGTTTGAGCTTATCGTCCACTGCGCTGCTTTCCAGATCGGTCATCAGCCCTTCGAACAGATCCGCATCGATGCCATAGGCGCGCGCCGCCACCACATGCGCGCCGTGGCAATAGGTGCAGGAATTGAGGCCGGAAACATAGGCGGCGATCAGTTCGCGCTCGGCAACGGTAAGCGGCGAGGGATCGCGCAGCAGCCGGTCATGATATTCCAGCAGCGGCATGGCGGTATGCGGGAAACGGCGGAAGACCTTGTCCAGCCCCGGATCGCCTTCGATCGATGGAAATACGCGCATTCATTCTTCTCCCCAAAACTGGCCGATGCAATTTCTCCGTCACTTCGATGCTCTGCCTTATCAATAGCGGGTGGTAAACGTCACCAGCCAATCGGGCATGAAATCGATGATGGCGGCCTCCAGCTGCTTGTCCAGCCCGGTCAGCACCAGCAATCCGACCAGCGCGAGCACGATCCCGAACAGGGGCTTGGCATAGCGTGCCAACGATTGCAGCCGGCGGGCGTTCCAGCCCACCGCCTTGCGCGAGGCATAGGCGAACAGCACGATCGAAATCCCCACGCCAAGCGCGAAAATCATGAAGGTGAAGAAGGCCTGCAACAGGTTTTCGCCCTGGCTGGCGGCGGCGATCGCGGCACCCAGCGTGGGGCCGACGCATGGAGCCCAGACCAGGCCGAGCAGCAGGCCGACGAGAAACTGCCCCTTCAAGCCATTGCCGCTGATCCTGCCCAATCCCTGAGTGGCGCGGTTGGTGATGGGCGCGGCCATTGCGGTGAGCGCCGCCTGCGCGCGCGGCAACAGCAGC
>JBGSLI010000107.1:0-1817 GCA_041740775.1 Alteraurantiacibacter sp.
CGTTGGCGCGGCCGTTGTGGCGGGAACATAGGGCTGCGCCGCCACTTCCAGCGTGCCCGACCAGCGTTCGGCATCGCGGATCGCCAGCGAGGGATATGCGCCTTCGGGGCTGGCGCAGGCCGCCAGCATCGCCAGCACTGGAAGGGGGGCAAATCGCGCTCGTATCATCACCCCCCCGGCCCTACAGCGTGGCGCGGGCGCAATCCAGCGCGCAATTGGCCGCAGCGGGCCGCATCGGGTGGTTGACAGCCCCAGGCGCTTGGCCTAACGGCGGCGATCTTGACGGTGTCCGTTTCGGGCACCCTTTTTGTTGTTGCGGCAAATCGGCCTTCGGGGCAGGGTTGCGGCGGGAACACCAGATAAACGGAAACGAGCACCATGTTCGCAGTAGTGCGCACGGGCGGCAAGCAATATCGCGTTGCCGAAGGAGACAAGATCGCGGTCGAGAAGCTGGCGGGTGAAGCCGGCGAGGTGATCGTGCTGGAAGATGTCCTGCTGGCCGGCGAAGGCGCCGATCTGGCCGATGCTTCCAAGGTGACCGTCTCGGCCGAGGTCATCGCCCAGGCCAAGAGCGAGAAGGTGACGGTTTTCAAGAAGCGTCGCCGCCACAATTATCGCCGCAAGAACGGCCACCGCCAGCAGTTGACGTTGCTGCGCATCGTGGGCGTGGGCGAAGGCAGGAAGGCTCCGGCCAAGAAGGCCGCTGCGGTGAAGGACACGTCGGAAGAAAAGGCCGCGCCCGAAACGCACAAGGCGGCCCCGGTGAAGGACGCTGCGGAAAAGAAGGCCCCGGCCAAGAAAGCGGCCCCTGCTGCGGCTCCTGCTGCGGCTGCGGACGCCCCGGCCAAGAAGCCTGCGGCCAAGAAGCCCGCCGCAAAGAAGGCCCCGGCCAAAAAGGCCGACAAGGAATAATTCCGGCCCCGCCGGTTTGAAGACACGAAGACGGAGTATTTCGCAATGGCACATAAAAAAGCTGGCGGTTCATCGCGCAATGGTCGCGATTCGGCCGGTCGTCGCCTTGGTGTGAAGAAGTTCGGCAGCCAGGAAGTGATTCCGGGCAATATTATCGTGCGCCAGCGCGGCACCAAATTCTATCCCGGCACCAATGTCGGCATGGGCAAGGATCACACGCTGTTCGCTCTCGAAGCGGGCCTCGTGCGTTTCCACTCCGGCAAGCAGGGCCGCAAATACGTCTCTGTCGATGCCATGGCGCAGGCCGCCGAATAAACGGATGATCCGATAAAGGGCTCATCCACCGGGATGGGCCCTTCCGGAACCTGGTGTCCGGAAAGCTGGAAGGAGATGGGCCCGCCCCGTCTCCTTTTTTGATTCTCCTTTCGCATTTTTGACACACCGGCTGTCCACTGGAGGCGGGCATCCGGTATGAGGGAGAAGAACACATGTTCATGCGTACCGAGCGATTGTTCCTGCGGCCCGTGTTCGCCGAAGACTGGCGCGAAATCCTCGCGGGGATCGGCGATTTCGATGTCGTGCGGATGCTGGCGAGCGCGCCCTGGCCCTATGGCGAGGAGCAGGCGCGCGCCTATTGCGAATCGCAGGCCGCGCAGGGCGAAATCCGCCTGTCCGTCACGCTCCCCTGCCCCGCTGGTGCGCCCGTTATCGGGCAGGTCGGTCTGCGCCCCGAAGCTGGCGGCGGGCACGAGCTGGGCTATTGGATCGGGCGCGACTGGCAGCGGCGCGGTTTTGCGCTGGAGGCGGTGCGCGGCGTGGTGGCGATAGCCGATGCGCTGGGCATCGCGCGGATCGGGGCGGGGCATTATCTGGACAATCCCGCCAGCGGCAAGGTGCTGCGCCGC